>DASXNC010000255.1:0-6061 GCA_036495325.1 Steroidobacteraceae bacterium | reverse complement strand
CTCGTGGCCGCCGAGCTCTGCGGCATCGACACGATATTCAAGGTCGGCGGCGCGCAGGCGATCGCCGCGCTCGCTTACGGAACACAGAGCGTGCCGAAGGTGGACAAAGTCTTCGGCCCCGGCAACGTCTGGGTGACGGAGGCGAAGCAGCGGGTCGCCGCGGACCCCGAAGGCGCGGCCTGCGACTTGCCTGCGGGGCCCTCCGAGGTCCTCGTCATCGCCGATGAATCAGCGCGCGCAGAGCTCGTCGCCTCCGACCTGCTCGCCCAGGCAGAGCACGATGCGCTCTCGCAGGCCGTGCTCGTCACGCCTTCTGCGGCGCTCGCGGAGGCGGTCGTCGCCGAGGTGGAGCGTCAATTCGGCACGCTCTCGCGGCGCGCAATTCTCGAGCGCTCGCTCGCGGCGAGCCGCTCGATCGTCGTGCCGGACCTCGCTACGGCAATGGCCGTCTCGAACGAATACGCGCCGGAGCACCTGATTCTGCAGGTTCGCGAGCCGCGACGCTGGCTCGCCGAGGTGCGAAGCGCCGGGTCGGTGTTTCTCGGGCCGTGGTCGCCCGAGCCGCTCGGGGACTACTGCTCCGGCACCAATCACGTGCTGCCGACGTACGGCTATGCGCGGGCGTACAGCGGGCTCTCGGTGCTCGACTTCGTCAAGCGCATCACCGTGCAGGAGCTCACGCCCGACGGCCTCGCGTCGCTCGGTCCGGTCGCGGCGGAGCTCGCACGTCTCGAAGGGCTCGATGCGCATGCGAATGCCGTCGAGCGGCGACTCGCGCTCCTCGGAGGTTCGGGGTGAGCGCCAGACCGCAGGCCCTTCCCTCCCCTCTCTCGCTCGCACGCCCCGAGATCCTCGAGCTCGAGGCCTACTCTCATGCCTCGTGGGAACCGCAGCTCGAGCGCCTGCACGCGAACGAGCTGCCCTGGCGCTCCACAGTCGATGCGACGTGCGCAGGCCTCAACCGCTATCCCGAGCCGCAGCCGCGCGCGCTCGTCGAGGGGCTGGCCACGCTCTATGGTGTCACGCCGGCTGAGGTGCTCGTCGGGCGCGGAAGCGATGAGGGGATCGACCTGCTGACGCGAGCCTTCTGCCGAGCCGGCGAGGACGCCGTGCTCCTCTGTCCGCCGACGTTCGGCATGTACGCCGTCGCGGCGAGGATCCAGGGGGCGGGAGTCGTACGCGTCCCGCTGCTCGACGCCGAGCACGGTTTTGCGCTCGATGTGCCTCAGATACTCGCGCGCTCCGGCACGAGCGTGAAGCTCGTGTACGTCTGCTCGCCGAACAATCCGACCGGCAACCGCATCGGCGAGCGCACCCTGCTCGCTCTGGCCGATGCGCTCGCGGGCCGGTCGCTGCTCGTCGTCGACGAGGCGTACATCGAGTTCTCGGGCGCCGCCAGCCACGCGAGCGAGATCGCGCGGCACCCTTATCTCGCTGTCCTGCGCACGCTCTCCAAGGCGCACGGGCTCGCAGGCGCACGTTGCGGTGCGTTGATCGCGGCACCGGAGATCGTCTCGCTTCTGCGCAAGATCATCCCGCCCTACGCCATGACGCAGCCGACGATCGAGAGCGTGCTCGCGGCGCTCCAGCCGCGCGAGCTCTCGGCCGCGGCAGAGCGCGTCGCAACGATCCGCGCCGAGCGCTCGCGGCTTGCGGAGCGCCTCGCCGCCCTGTCGTGCGTCGTGCGCGTGTTCCCGAGCGAGGCGAATTTCCTGCTCGTGGAGCTCCGCGATGCCTCGAGCGCGTTCGTCCGGGCCCGCGCTGCGGGTCTTCTGGTTCGCGACGTGCGCGCGCAGCCCGGACTCGGGCAGCACCTGCGCATCACAGTCGGCACGCCTGAGCAGAACGCGCGCCTCATTGCAGCGCTCGCGCGCGAGGGGGCCGCATGACGCCGCGCGAAGCCGCACCGGTTCTTTTCATCGATCACGACGGCACGCTCGTCGAGGAGCCGCCCGACGAGCAGGTCGATGCCATCGAGAAAGTCCGCTTCATGCCCGGCGTGTTCGCGGCGCTCGGCGAGCTGCGGCGGGCCGGTTACCGCCTCGTGATCGTGACCAACCAGGATGGACTCGGCACGGCCTCGCACCCGACAGCCGGCTGGGACGCCGCGCATGGCTTCATCCGCGAGGCGTTCGCCTCGCAGGGCATCGAGTTCGAGGCGGTGCTCGTCTGCCCGCATTTCGAGCGCGACGGCTGCGAGTGCCGCAAGCCGCGGATCGGGCTCGTGCAGCACTACCTCGCGGATGCGAGCGTCGATCTGTCGCGCAGCTGGGTCATCGGCGATCGTGAATCCGATCTCGCGCTCGCGCGCAATCTCGGCGTCCGCGGACTGCGCGTGCGCCGCAACGGCGCGGCCGAGGAAACCTGGGCGGCCCTCGCCCGACGGGTCCTCGCGCGCCGAGCGCACGTTGAGCGCGCCACGAAGGAGACCCGCATCCGCGTCGACGTCGACCTCGATGCCGCCGAGCCCGTGCGTGCGCGCACCGGCATCGGCTTCTTCGATCACATGCTGGAGCAGCTCGCCAAGCACGGCGGCTTCGCGCTCGAGCTCGCGTGCGAGGGCGACCTGCACATCGATGAGCATCACACGGTCGAGGACTGCGCGCTCGCCCTCGGCGAGGCGCTGCGCCGCGCGCTCGGCGACAAGCTCGGCATCGCGCGCTACGGCTTCCTGCTGCCGATGGATGAGTCTCGCGCGCAGGTCGCGATCGATCTGTCCGGCCGGCCCTACGCGGTGTTCGAGGGACAATTCGGCCGCGATCTGGTCGGCGGCCTGCCGACCGAGCTCGTGCCGCATTTCTTCCGGTCGCTCGCGGAGAGCCTCGGCGCGGCGATCCACGTGAGCGTCGCGGGCGAGAATACCCATCACATGATCGAAGCGTGCTTCAAAGGCGTGGGCCGTGCGCTGCGCGTGGCCGTCCGCCGGGAAGGCTCGGACCTGCCGACGACGAAGGGTGTCCTTTGAGCGCGGCTCGGGACGTGATCATCATCGACAGCGGCGGCGCGAATCTCGCCTCCTTGCAATTCGCGCTCGAGCGGCTCGGCGTGCGCGCGCGCGTCTCGAGCGATGCGGCCGAGATCGCAGATGCCGCGCGGCTCATCCTGCCCGGCGTCGGCTCCGCGCGCGATGCCATGCAGCGCCTCGAGAGTGCCCGCCTCGTCGAGTCCGTGCGCGGCTTCAGAAGGCCGGTGCTCGGCATTTGTCTCGGGATGCAGCTGCTGTTTCAACTCTCGGCCGAGGGCTCGACGCCGTGCCTCGGCGTGCTCGGCGGAACGGTCGAGCGCTTGCAGGCGCGGCCAGGACTCCCGGTACCCCACATGGGCTGGAACTCGCTCGCGCTCCTGCGGCGCGATCCGCTGCTCGAGGACATCGCGAACGGCGAGTACGTCTACTTCGTTCACAGCTTTGCGGCTCCGCCCTCGGATGCAACGCTCGCCACGGCCCACTACGGCGCCGATGTCTCGGCCGTCGTGCGCAGCGGAAACTTCTGGGGCACGCAGTTCCACCCGGAGCGCTCGGGTCCGACCGGCGCGAAGATTCTCGGCAATTTTCTGCACATCGAGAGCTGAGCAACCATGCTGCTCATTCCCGCCATCGACTTGCGAGCCGGTCATTGCGTACGTCTGCTGAAGGGCGACTTTCGCGCAGAGACCCGTTACGAGCTCGAGCCGCACGAGCTGCTCGGACGCTATCGCGCGCTCGGCGCCTCCTGGCTGCACGTCGTCGATCTCGACGGCGCCAGGGACGGTGTGCTCGTGAACCGCTCGATCATCGTCGCGCTCGCCTCGCAACCTGCGGTGAGCGTGCAGGTGGGCGGGGGCATGCGCTCGGCGGAGACCATCCATGACCTGCTCGGGCACGGCGTCGATCGCGTGGTCGTCGGCAGCGCGGCGATCGAGCGGCCGGATGAAGTCGCCGGCTGGATCGCGCGCTTCGGCCCCGAACGTGTGTGTCTCGCGTTCGACGTGCGCCTCGATGCGGGCGGCGTGCCGCGCGTGCGCACGCACGGCTGGATGGAGGGCGGCACGCGCAGCCTGTGGGAAGCCATCGAGCCGTTCCACGCCTCGCGACTGCGCCACGTGCTCTGCACCGATATCGATCGGGACGGGGCGCTCGCGGGTCCGAATCTCGACCTGTACCGGGAGGCGCTCGAGCGCTTCCCCGAGCTCGCCTGGCAGGCTTCGGGCGGCGTGCGCGACGCGGCGGATCTCGCCGCCCTCGCGCGCATCGGCATCGGTGCCGCCGTGAGCGGCAAGGCGCTGCTCGAAGAGCGCATGACCCCCGAGGAGTTGCGGCCATTCTTGCCAAACGCATCATCCCCTGCCTAGACGTCCGCGACGGCCAGGTCGTCAAAGGCGTCCGCTTCCGCGATCACCGCGTGGTCGGGGACATCCTCGAGCTCGCGCAGCGATACCGCGATGAAGGCGCGGACGAGCTCGTGTTCTACGACATCACGGCGAGCCCCGAGGGGCGGTCGGTCGATCGCGAGTGGGTGCGCCGCGTCGCACGCGTGCTGGACATTCCGTTCTGCGTCGCAGGCGGCATAAGCTCGGTTGCCGAGGCCGAGGAAGTGCTGAATGCCGGCGCCGAGAAAGTCTCCATCAACTCCCCCGCCCTCGCGAACCCCGCACTGATCGATGCGCTCGCCGAGCGCTTCGGCGCGCAATGCGTCGTGGTCGGAATCGACAGTCAGACCGTGCCAGGCGGATATCGCGTGTTTCAGTTCACCGGCGACCCGAGCCGCACTCGGGACTCGGGGCGCGACACGCTCGCGTGGGCGGCCGAGGCTCAGGAGCGGGGTGCCGGCGAGATCGTGCTCAACTGCATGGCGAGCGATGGGGTGCGCCGCGGCTACGATCTCCGGCAGCTGCGCGCAGTGCGGGAGATCTGCCACGTGCCGCTCGTCGCATCGGGTGGAGCGGGTGCGGTCGAGCATTTCCGCGACGCATTCGAGCGTGCGGGCGTCGATGCCGCGCTCGCGGCGAGCGTGTTTCATACCGGCGCGATCGCGGTGCAGGACTTGAAGCGCGAGCTCGCGCGTTCCGGGATCGCGATGCGATGCGGGTGACCCGACGATGACACTGAGCGTTGCGGACATTGCGGGACTCGACTTCGGCAAGGGCGGAGGCCTGCTGCCCGCCATCGTGCAGCACGCCGGCACGGGCGCCGTGCTCATGCTTGGCTTCATGAACGTCGAGGCGCTGCGCGCGACGCTCGAGCGCCGGCGCGTGGTGTTCTTCAGCCGAAGCAAGCAGCGGCTCTGGGAGAAGGGAGAGACTTCGGGCAATGCGCTGGAGCTCGAGGATGTGCGTAGCGACTGCGACCGTGACACCCTCCTCATCACAGCGTGGCCGCGCGGACCCGTTTGTCATCTGGGAACACGCACCTGCTTCGGCGACGAGCCCATGACCACCGCGGAGCGGCTGGCCTTTCTCGGCACCCTCGAGCGCATCATCGAGCAGCGTATCGCGGAGCGCCCCGAGGGCAGCTACACGGCACGCCTCTATTCACAAGGACCCAAGCGCATCGCCCAGAAGGTCGGCGAGGAAGGCCTCGAGGTCGCGCTCGCGGCGGTGGCCGAGAGCGACGAGAAGGTCATCGCCGAGGCGGCCGATCTCCTCTTTCACCTGCTGACACTCCTCAAGAGCCGCGATCTGCGGCTCGCGCGAGTCGTCGCCGAGCTCGAAGATCGGCATTCCGACCGCACGGGTGCGAAGTAGAGCTGCGGCGGGGCGCCAATTAGCGTGAAGGGGGGCATCGTCCCGTGAGAGGAACCGAGACCCTGTTGCGAAGTGCGGGTGTGATCCTCTCGTTCTGGCTCGCGGCCATGCCGATGACAGCGTCAGAACTGACGTCGCAGTACCCGACGGTGTTCTCTTGCGCCGACTCTCCGGGTGCCGCAGGTCCGCGGCATTTCCGGGGGGTGCTGGCGGGCGTGCCGGCGATCGTGCGGGTACCACCGCGCATCGAGAAGCCGCCCATTCTGCTGTGGCATGGATTCGGGGCGCCCGGCAGCGAGGCCGAGCTCATGGAGGCGCTCCCGCTCGACGATGTACCTGC
>DASXNC010000254.1:0-3992 GCA_036495325.1 Steroidobacteraceae bacterium | reverse complement strand
GCGGGCAGAAGCATCTCATCACCTTCGGCTCGATCTGCGACTACTGGTTGCTGTTCGCGCGCCTTGCCGGCACGAGCGGTGCGAATGGGACGGTCGCGCTTATGGTGCCGAGACAGGTGGACCGCGCGACGGTCGAGCGGATGCCCGAGTCGATGGGAGTACGCGGCAGCGATCACGCGCGCCTGCACTTCGATGCCGCGCCAGTGCCCGTTGCGAACCGCCTCGGGGAGGAAGGCCAGGGGCTCGACGTGGCGCTCGGCGGCTTTCTCGCTCCGAGCCGCATATCCGTCGCGATGAGCTGCGTTGGGCTCGCGCGACGCGCGTTCGAGCTCGCCGTCGAGCGCGCACGCACGCGCGAGACCTTCGGCAAGCCGCTCTACCGTCGGCAGGCGATCGCCTTCATGGCGGCGGAGATGGGCACGGACATCGAGGCAGCCCGAGAGCTCACGATGCGCGCGGCGCGCGAATGGGAGGCCGCGGGCCCCGAGGCGCAGAAGCTCTCGTCGATGGCGAAGCTCTTCGCCACCTCCATGCTCCAGCGCGTGACGGATCAGGCGCTGCAGATCCATGGCGGAATCGGCTACTGGGAGCCGCATCCCATCGAGCGTATCTACCGGGACGCGCGCGCCCAGCGCTTCGAGGAAGGTACCAACGAGATCCAGAAGACCGTGATCGCGCGTGAGATATTCTCGCCGGGACACGCCGATCGTTCCCGAGGTGCGGAACCATGAAGCATGCAAACAAGGTCGCCCTCATCACCGGTGGAACGCGCGGTATCGGCAGGACCCTCGCTCTCACCCTTGCCCGCGAGGGCGCGACGCTCGTGCTCAACTACAAGCAGAACGAGACCGCGGCCCGGGAAGCGCTCGGCGCGATCGAAGCACTCGGTGCGGGCGCAAGCCTCATCAAAGCAGATCTCGAGGAGCCTTCGCAAATCGATGCGCTGTTCGAGGAGGTGAAGCACCGCCACGGCCGGCTCGACTACTTTATCTCTAACGCGGCGGCGAGCGCCTTCAAGCGCATCCTCGACCTCAATGTGCGCAACCTCGATCGCACCTATGCGCTCAACGTGCGCGCTTTCGTGCTCGGGGCGGTCCGCGCGGTCCCGCTCATGCGCCGCGGCGGACGTATCGCCGTGATGTCGAGCTATGGCAGCGCCCGTGCCTACCCGACGTACGCCAATCTCGGCGCCGCGAAGGCCGCGATCGAGGCGTGGGTCCGCTATATGGCGCTCGAATTCGCACCGTACGGAATCAACGTCAACGCGGTGAGCGGCGGGTTGATCGAGACCGACTCGCTTGCGTACTTCTACGGCAAGGTGCCCGGCATGCCCGCAATCGACACGGTGCTCGCGAAGACTCCGAAAGGCCGCCCCGGCACGGCGCAGGAGATGGCTGATGTCGCCGCCTTCCTGCTCTCGCCGGAGTCCGAATACGTCACCGGGCAGACGATCGTGGTCGATGGCGGCCTCTCGCTCACCGCGCCCCCCTTCTACGCGGATGCCGCCCCGCCGCTCACGCTACCTCCGCATCCCGGCGGATGAGTCCGCTCTTCCGTCGCGGCCGGATCGGCGGCCTCGAGCTCCCGCACCGTATCCTGATGGGCTCGATGCATCTCGGCATCGAATCCGAACCCGAGGGCACCGCGCTCGCCGCGTTCTATGTCGAGCGCACGCTCGGCGGCGCGGCGCTGATCGTCACGGGTGGCGCCGCCGTGAGCCGCGTGGGAGCGGGGGGCCGGCACTACTGCTTCATCAACGAGCCGTCCGAGGCGCCGAAGCTGCGCCGCATCGCGAACGCGGTACACGAGGCCGGCGGTCGCATCGCTCTGCAGCTCTTCCACGCAGGCCGCTACGGCTCGCGCGAGTACTTCGGACTCGAGCCGCTCGCACCCTCTGCGGTACCGAGCCGCTTCTCGAAATACACGCCGCGCGCGATGTCGGCGGAGGACATCGCGCAGACCCTCGCTGACTTCGCAGCGGGCGCCCGCCGCGCGAGCGAGCTCGGCTTCGATGCCGTCGAGATCATGGGCTCGGAGGGCTACCTGCTCAATCAGTTTCTCTCGCCACTCACCAATCAGCGGGACGATGAATGGGGCGGGGACTTCGCGCGCCGCACACACTTTCCGCTCGCGCTCGTGCGCGCGGTCCGCGGCGCCGTCGGGCCCGGGTACCCCATCATCTATCGAATGTCGGCGGCGGATTTGATGCCGGGGAGCACGAGCGACGAGGAAACCGACGCATTCGCACGCTTGCTCGCCGACCTCGGCGTCGATGCACTCGATCTCGGGATCGGCTGGCACGAGTCCTCCACCCCGACCGTGCAGTACACCGTCGCGCCCGGCGCCTGGCTGCCGTACGCACGTCGTATCCGCAAAGCTGTCGAGCCCGTCCCCGTCATCGCGAGCACACGCATTCACACGCTCGAGCTCGCCGAGCAAGCGCTCGCGAACGGCGAGGCGGATTTCGTCGCGCTCGCGCGTCCGTTCCTCGCCGATCCACGACTCGTCGCCAAAGCGCGGTCCGGCGGATTCGACACGATCAACCCGTGCATCGCGTGCAATCAGGCCTGCATCGACCGCTCCCTGCGCGATCAGCGAGTCTCGTGCATGGTCAACCCGCGCGCCGGCTACGAGACCGAGCTGCGCGAGGTGCCGACCCGTGGAGCGCAGCCGCACGCTGCGCGCCGCGTGTTTGCCGTCATCGGCGGCGGACCCGCAGGCCTCGAGGCTGCGCGCGTCCTCGCCGCCTCCGGCCACCGCGTCGTGCTCTACGAAGCCGAATCCCGCCTCGGCGGGCAGTTTCGGCTCGCGTGCCGCATTCCCGGCAAAGAGGACTTCGCCCGCACGATCGAGTACTTCGAGCGCGAGCTGCGCGCACTGGGTGTCGACATCCGCCTCGGTGAGCGGATCGGGGCCGACGCGGCGGCGACGCTCGAGCCGTTCGACGGCGTGATCGTCGCGAGCGGGGTTGCACCGCGCTCGATCGATCTGCCCGGTGCCGAACTGCCGCTCGTGCGCGCCTATCCCGACGCCGTGCTCGCATCCTCGGAGGATCCGATCGCCCTCATCGGCGCAGGCGGCGTCGGCATCGATGTGGCCCATCTGCACAGCCATCACGGACGGCGCGTGACGCTCATGTGCCGCGGCAACGTCGTCGGCGAGCGCATAGGCCGTTCGACTCGCTGGGTGTTGCTGCAAGCGCTGCGCGCGCGCGGCGTTGCGATCCTGACGGGCGTCTCCTACGAGCGCATCGCGCCCGAGGGCGTCTGGATTCGAGAACGAGAGGGAGCTGCGCGGCTGATCGAGGCACGGACCGTCGTCATCGCGGCGGGGCAGGAGAGCCGCAATGCGCTGAGCGCCGCGCTCGAGCGCCGCGGCCTTCCGTTTCGTGTCGTCGGCGGCGCGCGCGCCGCTACCGAGCTCGATGCCGTGCGGGCTTTTCGCGAGGGTTCGCTCGCCGCGCGCGAGCTCGCCGGCGAGTAGCGGGCACTCCCGGTGTCACGAGTCGCGCACCTGCAGGCGGCGGACCACGGCCCATAACTCGGAAGCATCTACCCGGCGCGCGGGCTCCAGCGTGTGCGGGTGAATGACGCGCACGAATGTACCGGACCAGTCTTCTGCGTAATCCCAGTCGACGAAGAGAATGCAGGGACTGCCGTCGAGCATGCAGTACTCGACCTTCTCGAGCAGCGGCTCGTCGAGCCGCTCGACGATGGGCCTGTCCGGCGGCACGCAGGGCAGGTCGATGCCGGACGGTGAGCTTTCTTTCTGGCCGGATTCGGGGCTCGGCATGGCGCACCTCCACGGGCATTATAGGTCCCGGCGCTTCTGCGCCTGAGCACCTATCAGGATGAGCGACTCTGCGAATCCCTCGGGGCGCCGCTTTCAGTCCGCCGCGCAACATTACCTCGCGGGGCGGCCGGCGTATTCGCGGCGGCTGATCGATCGCGTCGCCGTGCTCTGCGGCCTCACCCGGGCGCATCGCCTGATGG
>DASXNC010000253.1:0-2699 GCA_036495325.1 Steroidobacteraceae bacterium | reverse complement strand
CAGCCATTGCGCTCACGTTTCGGATCGCGCTCTCGAACGTATTCTTAGCCGGCGATCTGTATTCGGGCGCCGGGGTGGTCGTGGATCCGCGCCGGCCACCGCGCGTCGGCGACTCGCTCGAGGAGGTCTCGCGGACATTGCGCAGCAAGTCCTTCGGGGAATACTTCACGCGGATATTCGCGCCGTATTACATGAAGAGCCGGCCCGGCTCGACGCCCGAGTCGCTGATCGCGCAGAATCGGCTCGACGTCATCGGGGATGCGCTGCGGGCCGACGTGGATTACTACGCGCAGACCAACAGCGACGATCTGATCCTCGACAGGGCCGAGCTCGCCTGGCTCGAGCACATGCTCGGTGCGCGAATTGCCGTCTACGATCACGGCGGGCATCTGGGTAATCTCGGTGACCGGCGGCAGGTCGCCGACATGCTCGACATGCTCGCCGGGCGTTGGCCCGGAGATGCGCGATGAGGGTGCGAGTGTTGCTGCTCGCGCTTGCGCTCGGCGGATGCGCAACTCGAGGGGTGCAATTTCACCGCCTGCCGCCGGAAACCCCCGCCGCGGACAACGCGGCCGACATCGTCAAAGCACAGGGCCTCGCCGCCGCCGCGGCCCGGGCGGCCAAGCAGACTGCCACGGCGGCGGCGGGCGAGGGGCGTGAGGCGGACGAGGCGAAGGGGACCGGGGAGGTCCCGCTCTTCACCCCGGCGGATGCGCCGTCCATGACGACATACGATCCCTGGGGGCGGCTCAACCGTTTCACTTACCGATTCAATGCGCGCTTCGATGAGGCAGTGTTTCTACCGGTCGCGAACGGGTACCGGCGCGTGCCCTCGCCGCTGCGCACGGGGGTGCACAATTTTTTCGGCAACCTTGCCGAACTCGATAGCATGGTCAACTACACGCTGCAAGGGCGCCTCGGCCGGATGGTGCGCAGCGTTGGGCGATTCGTGATCAACAGCACCGTCGGCATCGGCGGCTTGCTCGAAGTCGCCGCGAAGCTGAACCTTCCGAAGGCGCCTACGGGCTTTGGGACGACGCTCGCGAAGTGGGGCATGCACCCGGGACCTTATCTGGTCATTCCGTTTTATGGACCCTCGACGCTGCGCGAGGGCATCGGACTCGCGGCCGACTATGGCACCAGCTACTACATCAACGTGGCGAATCTCTATCGCGGCGACCAGTCCTGGGGACTCGGCGTCGTGAATGTGGTCGACCAGCGCGCCAACATCGATTTCCGGTACTACTCCACCGGCTCGCCGTTCGAGTACGAGACCATCCGCTTCCTCTACGTGCGCAAACTCCTGATCGAAGACGCGGGGCTCCATAAAAAGCGGCCGCCGCCCCGGGCCGACCCTAATCGGCCGGCGGGTGAATGAGCACCGCTCCGGGGGTACCCGCAGTACGCGATCGAGCCATCGGCATCATCGCGACCGGCACCATCGTCGCGATTCTGTATTTCGCGCGCGACGTACTCGTACCCATCACACTTGCGGTGATCTTGAGTCTGTTGCTCTCGCCCTTGGTGCTCGCCCTGCGCCGAGTCGGGCTCGGCGCCACCTCCTCGGTGATCGCAGCCGTGCTCGCCTTGACCATCGCGTGCGGCGCCGTCGCCGGCGTGATCGGCGTCCAGGCGGCGCGCATGGCGGCGAGCTTTCCACAGTACGAGCGGACGCTGCGTCACAAATTCGCGAAGCTGAACCAGCTGACCGTCGATCGGCTCGCGGCTTTCACCAGCCAGACTGAGAGGATCATCGGCGATCGCGCCGAGCCGAGGACCGCCGCGGCGCCCAACCCGGCGCCTCCCACGCCCGCGCCGCTCATACCCGCGCCGCTCATACCCGCGTCGCTCATACCTCCGACGCTCGCCGCCGCGGCTCCGGCAGCTGAGCTGCCCTCCACCGTACTTCAGGCATCGCAGGGGACGAGCGCTCCGATTCCCGTCGAGCTGCATCAACCTGCCTTGAGTCCCCTTCAGGTCGCGCAACGAGTGCTCGCGTCGGTATGGGTGCCGCTCGAAACCGCGGGCATCGTACTCGTGGTGCTCGTCTTCGTGCTGCTCGAACGCGAATCCGTGCGCGACCGGTTCATCCGCATCGCGGGCGGGGCGGATCTGCGCGCGACCACGCTGGTGCTCAACGATGCGGGAGAGCGCCTGTCGCGTTTCTTCGTCTCGCAATTCGCGGTGAATCTCGGGGTGGGCCTGGTGCTCTGGGTGGGTCTTGCCGTCATCGGCCTGCCGCATGCCACGCTTTGGGCCGCGCTCGCGGCGGTGCTGCGGTTCGTTCCGTACGTCGGCGTATGGATTGCCGCGCTCTTCGCGGCGACGGTCGCGGCCGCGGTCGATCCGGGCTGGTCGCTGGTGATCGTCACGATCAGCCTGTTTCTGAGCGTCGAGCTGATCGCGGGCCAGCTGGTCGAGCCGCAGCTCTACGGGCATACCACCGGTCTGTCGCCGCTCTCGGTGGTAGTCGCGGCAATTTTTTGGAGCTGGCTGTGGGGTCCGGTGGGTCTCGTCGTATCGACTCCGCTCACCTTGTGTCTGGTTGTGGTGGGGCGTCACGTGAGGGCGCTGAGCCTGCTCGATATTCTGCTCGGCGACAGTCAGGCGCTCACCATGCCGGAGCGTTTTTATCAGCGGGCGCTCTCCGCCGATTCGGATGAGCTCATCGCGGACGCGCGCGGCTTTCTCAAGCACAA
>DASXNC010000252.1:0-4857 GCA_036495325.1 Steroidobacteraceae bacterium | reverse complement strand
TGCACGCGCGGGTCCGTGAAGGACGGCGCCGGGAGCAGCTGCGTCGTCTCGAGGGGCTTCACCGATGATGTTCCTCGATGTGCGTGCCGTTCGCGGCAATCTTCGCGGTCGCCCCGCCGAAGAGATTGCCGTCGAGATACGGAGCGGCGGTGATCGTCTTCGCATCGTCCGGGGGCTGGAAGTCCGTCACCCGCATGGCGAGCGCGTGTGGCCGCAGTACCTGATTGCGCCGCAGAATCGGCGAGTCGCCGATCACATCGATGCCGTCGTAGCGTGGCTCGATGATCACATTGTCGACGGCTGTGCTCGGATTGCGCGCATCGCCGAGCACGAACGCGATCCCGTAGCCGCAGCTGTGCAGGCGATTGCCGCGCACCAGCGCGTTGCTCGAGCCGCGCACCATGATGCCGTACGCCGCGACCCCATCGAGCTCGTTCGCGTCGATCACCGCCTCGCGCGCGCCCTCGGCAACGATTCCGAAGCCGGAGCCGCCGCTCACGCGGTTGCCGCGGATGATGGCGCCCGCGCCGACCAGATGCACGGCCGCATCGGAGGCACCGAGCAGCTCGTTGCGCTCGATCAGCACCGGAATGTTGCCGGCGACGACGCCAGCGTGATCGTGATCGAAGTGATTGTCACGCACGGTGAAGGGAGCGCCGTTCAAGTCAGGCTCGCTGCGTACGGCCCAGACCCCGGCATCGCGCTCACCCGAGAATTCGTTGCCGACGACTGAGCTGTCGCGGCTTGCCGCCGCGAACCGAACACCGATGCGGTCGTCGGCGAAGCGATTGCGCTCAATGAGCAGGTCGGTTGCGTTGCCCGCGATGTCCACACCGACGTCGCAGCCGCTCACCGTTGCGGCATGCAGATGGAAACGGGCCGCGCGCACCAGAATGGCGGCCGCGGGACAGCCGCTGACGCTCACGCCGTCGAGCGTGGTATTCGGTGCCGCGACATCGAAGACCGGCCCGCCGGTGAGCGCGTGAGCGTCAATCACCCCGTGCCCGGGCTGCGCGGTAACACTGACGCCGTGCGCGTTGATGATCGGGGGCAGAGCCGTCTCGACCGCTATGCGTGGCGCCTCGAGCACGATGCGCGCGGCGCTCGATGCCGTGGCCACGACGAACAGCGCTTCGCGCAGCGTACCGGGACCGCGATCCGCACCGCTCGTGACGTTGACGACGAGCGTGCCCGAGGCGGCCTCGGAAGACGCGCGGTGCGTCTCGTACCAGCGCACTGCGATCACGAGCGCGGCGACGAGCACGAATACGGAAAGCGCGAACACCGAGCGACCCCTCATTGCGCGCCTCCTCTCGCATGTGCGAGCACGAATACCGCGTGCCAGGACCGCCGCGGCATGAGTCTCCCGAACGGTGCATCGACCGGCATTGAGAGAGCCGTCGCGAGCGCCAGGGCGCCGAGCGCGGCGGGCCGGGGCAAGCGTGTGAGATGCGGAAGCAGCCAGGTTTTGAAAGGTGCCGGATCGACGCCGGTCACGGCGCGCACGCGGAGGCCGCACTCCTCGAACAGCCGCAGGTAGAAATCACGGTGTCGCGCCCTGAATACCGGGCTGTTGCAGCTGCTCGCCGTGCGCGCGGGTGCCGCCTCGAGCACGATGAGGCGTCCCTCGGGGGCGAGACGCCGCACGATCCCACGCACCGCGGCGCGCAGCGCGCCGGGATCGAGGATGTGCTGCAGAACCGTCACCGAGAGGATGAGATCGAACGGGCCCTCGACATCGAGCTCGGCGCAGTCCTGCACCAGAAACCGGCAGCGCTCTGCGACGCCGCTCGCGCAGGCTCGCCGCTTCGCCTCCTCGATCATCGTCGGGCTCAAGTCGATGCCCGTGACGCGCGCGCCCCGCCCGGCAAGTCGCCGGCTCCAGCGGCCCACTCCGCAGCCGATATCGAGCACGCGTGCGCCGTCGGGTACGGCGAGCCAGGGTGCGAGCGCTCGGCTCTGACAGAAATGGATGAGCCGATTGTAGAACACCGGCATGCCGTACGAGCAGACCGCGGCGAGTCCGTCGCCGGCCCGCGCGAATTGCCGGGCGCGATTCTCCCAGTAAATTGCGGGCCGCTGGGCTGTCAGCATCATCGCAGCCTCCGAGGGATGAGATGCGACCCGAGCGGAGCTCGGGCGGAGTCCTCCGCCGGCTCGTAATGATCGCGATACAGACGCTTACCCGTGAGCTTCACCGCGATCCAGTTGGCGTATCCGACGGACATCGGAGCGATGTGGACCAGGGCGTAGAACAAGTAAAGCGGCACGATCGGCGCGATGTAGGCACGGTCCTCCCGCGGCACGACGGTGAACAGAGCCACGGCGCCGAGGAGCAGATAGCCGCCGACCGCCGACATGAAATACGCCGGATTGATCCAGGCCGCGTTGGGGAGCCAGCGCGCGAGAAAAAGCGTGTCGAAGCCCCCGATGAAGCTCAGCGCGAGGAGCAGGGCACTGAGGACCTTGAGCGCGTGGACGGCGATGGTGAGGCCGCCGAGATAGAGAACGTAGTGATAGAGCGAGAATGGAGTCCGACGCGCGATGCGCCAGACCGGGCCGAAGCGCTCGGTGTAGACCTTCAAAAGACCGTAGTACCAGCCGACGCGCTGTGAGAACCAGCGCCCGAACGCGCCGGGGCCCTCCGTGCTCACGACGAGGCGGCCGTCGTAGTAGATGCGCTCGCCCCGATCGAGCAACAGTACCGCGTTCTCGAAATCCTCGGCGTAGACCGAGAGTGAGTGGGCACCGAGGGCGCGCTGCAACGCGTCGCGGCGATAGAGCGACACGCCCGAGGTCTGGCAGTAGTCGGCGAGGCTGCGGCGCCCGACGCGGAAGGCGAGCGCGTATTCGAAAGCCTGGAAACGCGCCAGGAATCCGTCCGGCGCGATCATCACGCGCGGACAGGCCGCGGCGGCGCCGGAGCGCAGGAAGTCCGCTACGAACTGGTCGAGCTCGATTTCGCTGCCCGCCCCGCACGGCAGCACATGAATGTCGGGATCGATGACGAAGACAGCCTCGATCGACTGGGGAAGCGTCTCGAGCAGTCGCTTGAGGGCCGCCGGCTTGTGCCGATTCACGCCGTCGTCAAAGCAGCGCCACCCCGCTTGACGCAGCCGCACGAGGGTATCGTCCGTCGAGCCGTCGCTCACGAGCCACGTGCGATCCCGGTACGGGGCATAGGCCGCGAGGAACTCGTCGAGGTGCTCGCCGAGGTTGTAGACCGAGGCGATGATCCCGTACGGGGCGCGCGCGCCTGCGCGATGGGCGCCCGTGGTCGCGCTGAAGGCAGGACCGTAGTAAACCGCGGGGAGCGCTCCGCCGAGATCGATCGAGGTCTCGCGTTCGCTGCCCGTCCCGCGTGCCGTCGCAGTGTGCCGTCGCCGCATGTACAAGCGCAGCGCGAAGTCGAGCGCGTCGGTGTAGACGATCAGATTCGCGATGCCGTAGAGAAGCACCGAGTACGTCGCAGCTTGCGCATTGGCCGCGGACAGCGCGATCCATGCGGCAAGCAGCGCACACACCCCGAGCGGGGCAGCGAGGCTCACGAAGCGGCGCGTCGTCATGGCACCGCGGCGCCCGCGGCCAGGGCGATTGTTTGGGACTTTCTCGCGCGGTGTAAGGCCGGCAGCCGCCCGTCGAGCTGCTCTTCGATGTCACGCTCCGCAGCCACGGGCAAGCCGCGCGCTGCGAGCACCGGGGCCGCCGCCAGAATCCAAACGAGCGAGCGCACGCGCGATGGCAGATGAGCGGCGCCGAGCTGCAACGCCGCGAGGCGTGCTTCGAACCCCTGCTCCATCTCGAGTACGGCCTCGCGGACGGCGGGATCGATCGGGAGGATCTTGTCGGGCTGATCCCACTCGAGCTGTGTGCCGGCAATCCGGCGCCGGGCAACGGTGGTATGCGGCCGGAGCGTCGGATCGCGCGCGAAGCCGGCTCCCGAGAACGGTACGACGTAGGGATAGATACCGATCTCGCACCCGGCGATCAGCCAGCGGTATGCCTCGCGCAGCGTCTCGGCGATGTCCTCGAGGCATGCGCGCGGGGAGCTCAGGATAAGGTCGAGGAACGGAGTGATCCCGAGATCGAGCGCCGAGCGCAGCACCGGCTCGATGTGCCTGTGGATCGCCGCCTTGTTGAACTCCGCGAGGATCCGCCGCGAGAAGCTCTCGATACCGAAGCCGAGCACGCGAAAGCCGGCGCGGCGCAGCAACTGCAGTCGCTCGTCCGTCATCGCGTCGATGCGGTTCGTGCTGATGAACTGTAGCCCGCGCGGCAGCCGGCCCTGCGCTTTCGCCTCGATGATTCCCTCGCAAAGCGGCAGGATGCGCCGGTCCTGGGTGAAGGCGAAGATGTCGTCCTGGAAGAACACCGTACGCACGCCGGGATGGGCAGCGACGATCAGCTCGAGCATCGCGAGGCACTCGCCGGCATCGAGCCGCGCGATCGAGGCGACGCCTCCCTGAGCCTCGTGCAGGAAATTGGTCGCGGAACAGAACGTGCAGCCCATCGGGCAGTAGTTGAGCGTTATGAGCCGCACCGAGCGGATCTCAGCGAGGCTCGCCTCGCGAGCTGCCTTTGTGGGCAGTTGTCCAACGCGGTAAGCACGCTCGAGGCGGCTCCAGTACGCCTCATACGGCATGCGCCCGTAGGGAGTGCTGAATATCGCATCGCGCAGCTCCTCGCGGGTGAGCGCGCGCAGCGGCCGCCGCGCGACTCCACCGTCCGGCAAGCGCTGCGCTGTGCCGGCGACTGCATCGATAGGAGCGCCTTGGCGCAGCCGCGCGACCATCTCGAGGAGCGGCCGCTCGCCCTCGCCGAGCACAACGAGATCGAATGGGCCGAGCTCGAACATCA
>DASXNC010000251.1:0-2724 GCA_036495325.1 Steroidobacteraceae bacterium | reverse complement strand
GCGGGGATCACCAGAGTTCCTCGGGCTCCCGAGGTGGCGCTCGCGGTGCTGAGGCCGGCGGGGCGGCTCGCGCGGGCGGTGCGGTCACCAACGAGCTGACGTGGCCGCCGCCGAAATCCGAGCAGGCACTCGCACTCGAGCAATGGCTCCGGCGTATTCCCGAAGATCCGGGCGGCCTGCTCCGTCGCAAGTTCCTCATCGAGCACATGGAGCGGCAGGAGGGATCCGAGCCGTGAGCCCACACACATCGGCCGTGAGCACACGCACATCGAAAGGACGGATCGCCGCGAGCGCGGTGCTCGCGGTTCTCGCTTGCGTCCTCGGATCGTCGGTGGAGGCGGCCGCGGCACCCGCGAGAGTCTTCATTGAAACAGATGTGAGCTCGCGGTCTCCGTATGTCCAGGCAGCCACGCGCGTGATCGTGCGAGTGTACAGCGCGCGTGCGCTGTACCACCCGGATCTCGATCTGCCGGCAAGTGCGGACGTCCTCGTTCGACAGATCGGCAACGACGACCACAGCACTGTGGAGCGCGGCGGCCGCTCATACGATGTGCTGACGCGCCAGTATCTCGTCTTTCCCCAGCGTAGCGGCAAGCTCATGCTGCCTGCGGCGCAGTTGAGCGCGCAAGTACTCACCTCGAACGGCCGGCCGGACCCGTACCGGGGCACTCCGGGGCAGGGCGCAATATCGCCGTACGGGTACGGCGCGCTCTCGATCGCGGTCGAGCCGCTGCAGCTCAAAGGGGATGCCATCCCGCTCGACGTGCGAGCGCGGCCAGCGAGTGCGGTGGGCAGCTATTGGATGCCGGCGCGGCAGGTGACGCTCACGAGCGCGTGGCAGCCGCCATCGCTGCAGGCACACGTCGGTGATGCGCTCACACTCGATGTGACGGAGCAGGCGGACGGCCTCACCGCCGAGCAACTCCCGGATGTCACCACGCTGATCGATGTACCAGCCGGTCTCAAGGTGTACCCGGAGGAGCCGAAGCTCGACAACTTCAGCGAGGGCGACACCGTCATCGGGCGTCGCCAGCAGAGCATCGCGCTGATCGCCGATCGGCCGGGCGCGTACACGATGCCGGCGCTGCATCTGAAGTGGTGGGATACCACGCACGATGCGCCGCAGGAGATCGTGCTGCCTCCGCGCACGCTCGCCATCGGTGCGGCGGCGGCAGCGCCGGCGGTGAGCACCGCCCGCGGGCTCGCGGCCGCCGACAACGTGCTCGGAGCATCCGCAGCGCGGGATCCCTGGCGCTGGGCGACCATCGCACTCGGCGTGGCATGGCTGCTCACACTGGCCGGCTGGTATGCAGCCCGCCGCCGTTCGACGATACCGCCCCAGAATGCAGCTGATGAACCCGTCTCATCGCCTGGTGCGTCGCGTGCGCGTGCTGCCTTCCTCGATGCATGCAGCCGTCACGATGCGCGAGCAGCCCGTCGGCATCTGATCGCCTGGTCGGCGGCGGAGTGGAAGCGAACGCCGCCCGCGGGACTGAACGGCCTCGCAAGGCGGATCGGAGATGAGGAGATTGCAAGGCTGCTGCGAGAGCTCGATCGCGCGTGCTTTGCGGGAGGAGCGTGGCGCGGCGATGCGCTGGCGCTCGCGTTCGACCGTTGGCCGGCCCACCGGGCAGGCGCGGCTTCCTTGGCCCCGGCGAAGGCGCGGAAGACACCGCTCGCGCCCCTTTATCACTGAAGGCCCTTCAAAGTGACTACTCTCACGACACCTCCGCTCTCGACTTTGCTCGAGCGGCTGTTTGCCGACGCCGACGAGACCCAATCCGCCTTCAGGGCTGAACGCGCGCGGCTCTCACCTGCCGAGCGCGCGGCTCGCATGGGCGATGCGGCCGATTACAAGACCTTCTACATGACGCACGCGAAGAAGGTTCATCTGGCTGTGTCGCGCGAGACCGCCAGAGTTCTGTACATGCTCGCCCGCGCGATGAGAGCGCGCTCCATCGTCGAGTTCGGAACCTCCTTCGGCATCTCGACCCTGCATCTTGCGGCTGCCCTCAAGGACAACGGCGGCGGACGTGTCATCGGCAGCGAATTCGAGCCGGAAAAAGTCGCGCGTGCCCGCGCGAACATGGCCGCCGCCGGTCTCGCCGACCTGGTCGAGATTCGAGAGGGCGATGCGCTCGAGACGCTCTCGAGAGATCTCCCAGAGGTAATCGATCTCGTACTGCTCGATGGAGCAAAGACGCTGTATGCCCGAGTGCTTTCCCAGCTCGCGCCGCGGCTGCGCGCGGGGGCGCTCATCGTCGCCGACAATGCAGATATGTGTCCGGAGTACATCGCTCAAGTCCGGTCACCTCGGTCCGGCTACATCTCGATGACCATCGGCGAGGACGTCGAGCTGACGATGAAATCGTGAGCTGGCGCCATGTCGATGCGCTACGCTGAGTGGATGCGCGCCATCCTGTTTCGCTCACTCCTCCGGGCCGCACCCCTGTGTGCGCTCGTCATCTCGGCCGCTCAAGCCGCAACTCATGATCCGGAAATCGTCTATCCGCCGGCCATGCGCGGCGACCACGCCGATGTCTATCACGGCGTTCGGGTCGCCGATCCCTACCGCTGGATGGAGGACATCGATTCGGCGGCAACTCGCGCCTGGGTGAAGGCGGAGTCGAAGCAATCGCGCGAGTATCTGGACGCGATCCCGGGGCGGCACGACATCCGCGATCGCCTCACGCGCATCTGGAATTTCGAGCGCTGGAGCCCGCC
>DASXNC010000250.1:0-2476 GCA_036495325.1 Steroidobacteraceae bacterium | reverse complement strand
CCGTGCGCGTGCGCGTCTCGCGCCGCACGATCGCGCCGGAACTGACCCAACCGCGCTCGTGCTCGAGGATGAAGCGGGTGAAGCGATTCCAGTCGGTGTCAGGCGCTCCGGCTTGCAGCCAGCGCCGGATCTGCCACAGATTGCCCGGCGCCCGATCGGCCATATCGATGCGAAATGTGTGGCGCGCCGCAGCGATCGCCCGGTGAACGGTCGGTCCACACCCGTACTCGAGCGCACGGCCGAACGGCGCGCGCTCGGAGGCTAGCGCATCGAGTTCGAACGCGAGCACGCTCCGCTCGTCCGCCAGAACGACCTCGCGGTAGTACGTGTTCAAGTACTGCTCCGCGCTCCACTCGGAGTCACCGGGGGTGTACACAGAGGGGAGATCAGGATTTAACATAATCTCGTTACAGGCGCGAATTCGTCGTAGAGCGGCGTAATACGACTGCCCAGAAAGGCTATCTGCCGGTAACCTCCACTTTATCTCAGGGGATCCGAAGAAGATGAGCCAGAGATGAGCCCGCGATGAGCCCGCGATGAGCCGGAACTGATGGCCACCCGCCGAACAAGTACGCTCCTGCGCCGGCCCCCGCTTGGGGGCTCTGCGCTCGGTCTTCGGCTCACCGGTGAGGACGCCGCGCGGCTCGAGGCCCGACTCGAGACGGCGGTGTGGGGCACCGGGATCGGACTGTGGGAGATCGATTTCATTCATGACCGCACGCGCTGGTTCGGCGACTGGTGCGAGCAGATGAACATCGATCCCTGCGACGGGCAGGATCACGTCAAGCGCTGGGACACCAATCTGCATCCCGAGGATGCGGAGGAGGCCTCGCGTCGATTCCGCGCACATGTCGCGGGGAGCGAGGATCACTACGACGCGGAGTACCGCGTGCGCGACCGAAGCGGCTGCTGGCGATGGCTTTTTGAGCGGGGGCGAGTGGTCGAGCGCGCGCCGGATGGCGTCGCGCTGCGCATGGTCGGGGTCTGCATGGACATCGACTCGCGCAAGACCGCCGAGATCGATCTGGTCACGAGCCGCAAGCGGCTCGAAGTCGCGCTAGAGACCGCACGCGGTGGCATGTGGGATCTCGAGGCGGGGGGCGATGAGCCTCATCAGAGCGATTTCTTCTACCGGATGCTCGGCATGGACCCGCAGGTGGGCCGCCTCGACCCGCAGTTCTGGTCGAGCAGTCTGCATCCGGAGGATGCGCCGCGCGTGCGCGAGGCGCTGCGGCGGGCGGTCGATGGAACCGCCGAGCTGTACGAGGAGGAATATCGCCTGCGCCACGCGGACTTCTCGTGGCGCTGGGTGCTCGACCGCGGGCGCGCGCTCGAACACGATGCATCGGGCCGCGCTCTGCTTCTGGTCGGGTTCATCGTCGAGATTGCCGATCCGCACAGCCTCGAGCGCGAGCTCATCGAGATCGCGAACCGCGAGCAGCAGAGAATCGGCAGCGACCTGCACGACGGTCTCGGGCAGGACCTCACCGGTATCGCGCTGATGCTGCGCGCAATCGGCGCGCAGGTGCGCCGCGAGGGCTCGCGGGCGTGCGCTGACATCGAGGAAGTGATCGGTCTGGTGAATGGGGCGATCGAGAGCACTCGGTCCCTGGCCCGCGGACTCTCGCCCGTGAGCGCCGAGCGCGACGGTCTCACCGGAGCGCTGCAGGCCCTGGCGGCCCGAGCGACCGAAAGGTATGGCATTCCAGTGACATTCGAGGCACGCGTCGGCGAGCCGTTGCCGTACGATGAGACCGCGGCGACGCACGTGTACCGCATAGCCCAGGAGGCGCTGACGAACGCGATGCGCCACAGCCGAGCGACCGAGGTGAACATCCTGCTCACTGCTTCGGGCGGCGAGCTGCAACTCGAGGTGAGCGACGACGGGCGTGGTTTCCCGCTCGACGGCCACGAGGCAGTGTTTCACGAGCCGCCGAGTGATTACGTCCCCTCGAGTGCAGTCACCAACGGTCTCGGCCTCAAGATCATGCGCTATCGCGCTCAGATGCTCGGCGGCAATCTCGCCTTCGGCGAAAGTGTGACCGGCGGCGCGACCGTGCGCTGCACCTGTCCGCTGCAGCAAGCCGTGCCTCGCGTCGGCGAGGGCCTCCGGTGAGAGGCGCCGCGCCGCATGCCGCTCCGCAACCGCGCCACGGCGTCCCGAGGCGCGTGCTCATCGTGGACGATCATCCGATCGTGCGGCAGGGACTGCGGCGCATGATCGAGCCGGAGGCGGATCTCACCGTTTGCGGTGAGGCCCAGACGGAGCGTGAGGCGCGCACCGCGATCCGCGAGCTCGCGCCGGACATCGCGATCATCGACATTTCGCTCGCGCGCGGCGACGGGCTCGAGCTGGTGCGCGACATCCATGCGCAGTTACCCGAGCTGCCGATGCTCGTACTTTCGATGCACGATGAGACGATTTACGCCGGACGGCTGCTCGCCGCGGGAGCCAGCGGCTACATCATGAAGCAGG
>DASXNC010000249.1:0-6477 GCA_036495325.1 Steroidobacteraceae bacterium | reverse complement strand
CCGCCCGCCGGCTCGGAATATCGTAGAGCTTGAGACCCTTGCCACGCGGCATCTCCGGTACCTCCCCGACCGGGAAAGCGAGCATCTTGCCCTCGCTTCCCGCGACGACCACTAGCGAATCGGTCGACGGCACGCGGGCGGGTGGAAGCGCGAGCGCCCCGTCCGGCACGTTGAGTACCGTCTTACCGGCCCGCCGGTCCGTGATGAGCTCCTTGAGGCGCACCGTGAACCCGTAGCCGACATCGCTCGCGAGCAGCCACAGCTCCTCGGGCTCGCCCATCATGCAGCCCGCGAAGCGCGCACCGTCGGGAGGGTTCAACCGTCCCGAAAGCGGCTCGCCGAGTCCTCGCGCCGACGGCAGCGAATGCGCGGGCATGCTGTACGTGCGCCCCGTGCTGTCGAGAAATACGACGGGCTGGAGGCTGCGTCCGCGCGCTGCCGCCTGGAACGCATCGCCCGTCTTGTAAGAAAGCGTGCGTGGATCGATCTCGTGACCCTTGGCCGAGCGCACCCAGCCTCCGGTCGATAGCACGACCGTCACGGGCTCATTCGGAATGAGAGAGGTCTCATCGATCGCCTGCGCCGCCTCGCGCTCGACGATGCGCGTGCGCCGCGCGTCTCCGTACTTCTCCGCGTCCGCCTCGAGCTCTTTTGCGACAAGCTTCTTCAATCGCGCCTTGCTGCCGAGCAAGCCCTCGATCTCCTTCTGCTCCGTCTCGAGCGCCTTGCGCTCCTCGCGGATCTTCATCTCTTCGAGTTTCGCCAGATGGCGCAATCGAGTATTGAGAATCTCCTCGGCCTGCTCGTCCGAGAGCTTGAAGCGCTTCATCAATACCGGCTTCGGCTCGTCCTCGCGGCGGATGATCCGGATCACCTCATCGAGATTGAGGTACGCGATCGTCAGGCCTTCGAGGATGTGCAGGCGCTTCGCGACCTTGGCGAGGCGATGCTCCAGGCGGCGTGTGACCGTCGCGATGCGGAACTCGAGCCACTCCGTCAGGATGTCCTTGAGTCCCATCACTCGCGGCCGGCCGTCGAGCGCGATGATGTTGAGATTGACGCGGTAGTTGCGCTCGAGGTCGGTCGTCGCGAAAAGGTGATTCATCACCTCGACCATGTCCACGCGGTTCGAGCGCGGCACGATGACGAGGCGCGTCGGATGCTCGTGGTCGGACTCATCGCGCACGTCCTCGAGCATCGGGAGCTTCTTCGCGCGCATTTGCTCGGCGATTTGCTCCTGCACGCGGGTGCCCGAGACCTGGTAGGGAAACTCCGTCACGACGACGTTGTCCTCCTCGATCTCGTAGATCGCGCGCGCCTTGAAGCTGCCGACGCCCTTCTCGTAGAACTCCTTGAGCTCGGAACGCGGCGAGATGATCTCCGCCCCGCTCGGCAGGTCCGGCCCCTTCACGTGCTTCATGAGCGCCGTCGTCGTCGCATCCGGCTCATCGAGGAGGTGGATGCAGGCCGAGGCGACCTCGCGCAAATTGTGCGGCGGAATGTCGGTCGCCATGCCGACGGCGATGCCGGAAGTGCCGTTCAGGAGCAGATTGGGCAGGCGCGCGGGCAGGATGACGGGCTCCTCCAACGTGCCGTCGAAATTCGGCTGCCACTCGACCGTGCCGTCCGCCAGCTCCCCGAGCAGCACGTCGGCATAGCGCGTGAGCTTCGCCTCCGTGTAGCGCATGGCCGCAAAGGATTTCGGATCGTCCTGCGAGCCCCAGTTGCCCTGACCGTCCACGATCGGATAGCGATAGGCAAAGGGCTGCGCCATGAGCACCATCGCCTCGTAGCAAGCGCTGTCGCCGTGCGGATGGAACTTGCCGATCACATCGCCCACGGTGCGGGCCGACTTCTTGTGCTTGTTCGCTGCGGAGAGCCCAAGCTCGCTCATCGAGTAGATGATGCGCCGCTGCACGGGCTTCAAACCGTCGCCGAGCGCCGGCAGGGCGCGATCGAGAATGACGTACATCGAGTAGTCGAGGTACGCCTTCTCGGTGAAGGCCCGGAGCGGCTGGCGCTCGACGCCCTCGAAATTCAGTTCCGGCTCCTGCACGGAGCCTCCGTTTCGACGCGGGCTCACACCTGCACCCCGGCGAGGTTGCCCTTCGCCTCGAGCCACTCGCGGCGGTCGGCCGCGCGCTTCTTCGCAAGCAGCATATCCATGAGCTTGTCCGTCTCATCCTTCGCATCGATCGTGAGCTGCACGAGGCGGCGCGTGCGCGGATCGATGGTCGTCTCGCGCAGCTGCGGCGGGTTCATCTCGCCCAGCCCCTTGAAGCGCGTCACCGTCGGTCGTGTACGCGGGCTCTCCTTCTCGATGCGCTTCAGCAGCTGATCGCGCTCGGGCTCATCGAGCGCGTAATGCACCTGCTTGCCCGCATCGATGCGAAACAGCGGCGGCATCGCGACGTGTACGTGTCCGTTTGAGACGAGCGGCCGGAAGTGGCGCAGGAAGAGCGCGCAAAGCAGGGTCGCGATGTGCTGCCCGTCGGAGTCGGCATCCGCGAGGATGCACACCTTGTGATAGCGCAGCTGCGAGAGATCCGCCGAGCCCGGGTCGACGCCGAGCGCGATGCTGATGTCGTGCACTTCCTGCGAGGAGGCGATCTCGCCGGGGTCGAGCTCCCAGGTGTTCAGGATCTTGCCCCGCAGCGGCATGATCGCCTGGAAGTCCTTGTCGCGCGCCTGCTTGGCGGAGCCTCCGGCGGAGTCACCTTCGACGAGGAACAGCTCCGATCGCGCCGGGTCCTGCGAGGCGCAGTCCGCGAGCTTGCCCGGCAGCTGCGGCCCCGCGGCGATGCGCTTGCGCACCACGCGCTGCGCCGCCTTCAGGCGCTCCTGAGCGTTCGCAATGGCGAACTGCGCAATGCGCTCGCCGGCATCGGGATGGCGGTGCAGCCACAACGAGAGCGAGTCGCGCACGAAGGACTCTACGAGCGGCGCCGCATCGCGCGAGCCGAGCCGCTCCTTCATCTGCCCGGCGAACTGCGGCTCCTGAATCTTCACCGAGAGCACGTAGTTCGCCTTGACCCATGCATCCTCCGGGGTGAGCTTGATGCCGCGCGGGATGAGATTGCGGAACTCGCAGAACTCGCGCACTGCCTGCGCGACCCCCGCCCGAAGTCCATTCACGTGCGTGCCGCCCTCGGGCGTCGGAATGAGATTTACGTAGCTCTCGCCGATCGATTCTTCGGCATCGGGCGCCCAGGCGAGCGCGTATTCGACCGCGTCGTTGTCCTCTTCGCGCTTGCCGGTGATTGGCTCCGGGGGCAGCCGCTCCGCCTGGCCGAGCTCCTCGACGAGGTACGCGCCGAGATCACCCGTGTAGAACCACTCATCCTTCTCGCCGGTCGCCTCGTTGATGAAACGGACCCTGAGTCCCGGGCACAGAACCGCCTTGGCCTTCAGGGTGTGCTTCAACTGCGGCACCGAGAACTTGTCGGAGTCGAAGAACTTCGGGTCCGGCCAGAACCGCAGGGTCGTGCCCGTGTTGCGCTGGCCGACCGAGCCCACGACTTCGAGCTTCGAGGTCACCTTCCCGTCGCGAAAGCCGATGTTGTATTCCTTACCTCCGCGCTTGATCCAGCACTCGAGCTGCTTCGAGAGCGCATTGACGACCGACACGCCGACGCCGTGCAGGCCGCCCGAGAATTTGTAGTTCTTGTCCGAGAACTTTCCTCCGGCGTGCAGTCGCGTGAGGATCAGCTCGACGCCGCTCACCTTCTCCTTCGGATGGATGTCGACCGGCATCCCCCGGCCGTCGTCGGCCACCTGGAGCGAGCCGTCCTTGAACAGCGTTACCGTGATCTCGCGACAGTGTCCCGCGATCGCCTCATCGACGCTGTTGTCGATGACCTCGTGAGCGAGGTGGTTCGGCCGGGAGGTGTGGGTGTACATGCCCGGCCTGCGGCGCACGGGCTCGAGGCCGCTCAGTACCTCGATATCGGAAGCGGTATACGACTGACTCATCCTGTGTATTCAGGGCGTGTATTCAGGGCGCGCGGGCGCTGTGTTCACGAGGCGGCGGCGGGTAGCCGCGCGGGCCCGGATGTTAACAGAACGCGACGCGCGAGATAGGAACGGGGTCGCCGGAATTCACGCCAAATCAGCGGCTAATGCGCTGCGCACCGGCTCGGGCACGGGATCGATCGCGTGCCGGTAGCGCTCGTGATCGATTCCGAGCGCGAGTGCGCCTCCGCCCTTGAGGTGAGCGATCATCGGTGGGGCGAGCTCGAACCGCAAAAAATGCACGGAGGAGGTCTTCTCGGCGTTCTCGCGCTCGAGATCCTCATCGGCGATGGCGTACACGCGGCTTCCGCCGGCCGCCTGCACCCAGCAGCGCCGCTCGATGCCCTTCAGGATCGCGAGCTGCCGCGCTCGCTCATCGGGGTCCGGAAACTCGATGAGCAGCGTCACCTTCCAGTTCGTTCCGTCGGGGACGAGCGGATTGTAGGAGGCGAGCTCCTCGGCGATGCCCTCGGGCTCGAAAATGCGCTCGGCGCGCAACATCTCCTGCACCTGATACTGAATAGTCAGGCGATCCTCGAAGCACCAGGTCGTGCTCGGTCCCACGGCGAGCTGGCGCTGCTTCTTGTGCTCGAGCACGCGCGCGCGAAAGGCGCTTCGCTCGCGCGCGTATTGCTCGAGCGAGAGCAGATCGACGGGCTTGAGTCGCTCCATGCGGCGCCTCGCTTTCAGATTCCGTAAGCCTTGCGAAGCAGCGTGAGAGGATGCTCGGGCTCGCGTCGCGGCGGCGCGGTGAGGCTCTCGATCTGATGCCCGGCCATCGGGCAATCGCTCGAGTAGTGGTCCGCCTTCGCGCGCTGCATCCGCTCTGCGACCGGCCGTCCTATCTTCGCGGATGCCGCACGAAACTCCTGCTTCACGCCGTACGTGCCATCGTGCCCCGAGCAGCGCTCGATCACCTCGACGCTGGTGTCCGGGACGAGCTTCAGCAGATCGCGCGTCTTCAGCCCGATGTTCTGCACGCGCAGGTGACAAGGCACGTGATAGCTCACCTTGCCGAGCGAAGCCTTGAAGTCCGTACGCAGGAGCCCTGCCCGATGGCGCAGCATCAAATACTCGAACGGATCGAAGAAGCTCCTTCGCACCGCCTGCACGTCCGCGTCTTCGGGGTACATGAGCGGCAGCTCCTGCTTGAACATCAGCACGCACGACGGAATCGGCGCGACGAGATCCCAGCCCTCATCCACGAGCCGCTTGAGGACCGGGACGTTCTGCCGCTTCAACCGGTCTATGCCCTCCAGGTCCCCGAGCTCGAGTCGCGGCATGCCGCAGCAGCGCTCCTGAGGCACGAGTTGCACCGGGATGCCG
This sequence comes from Steroidobacteraceae bacterium, assembly GCA_036495325.1. Classification (GTDB taxonomy): domain Bacteria; phylum Pseudomonadota; class Gammaproteobacteria; order Steroidobacterales; family Steroidobacteraceae; genus JASHUC01. Next base: position 1,140 of record DASXNC010000249.1, on the reverse strand, counting down.
TTGTGGCGGAAGACGACCGCGAGGTCCTCGACCATCTGCGGCTCGTTGCGGTTGCCGTAGCAGGTCGTAAAGAGCGCGACGCGGCCGCGGATGGCAGGCGCCGGCCGTTGAGCGGAAGCCCCCTCGGCGAGAGCCCTGTCCCCTGCGCCGGTGGCCTCGGTTGCGCCGGCCGCATCCGTCGCGCGCAGCAGCCGGCGGAGCTTCTTGCGCGCGGTCCTCGAGCGAAAAACGGGCACGGGCGCATCGCGCGCCACCCCGAGCGTTCGTGCGAGCAGCGCCCGACCCGGCGCCGAGCGGTTCACCGCATTGACGAGCTCCGCCACGACGGGAATGCCGGCGAGATTCCCGACCGCCTCGGTCGAGCTGAGCACCCGGTCGCGGAAGCTGAGACCCTCGCGCCGCGCACGCGCCGCTTTCGCACGCAGCATCAAATGAGGAAAGTCAACGTTCCACGGGTGAGGCGGAACGTACGGACACTTGGTCATGAAGCACATGTCGCAGAGATAACAGTGATCCACGACCTCCCAGTAGGCCTTGCGATCGACTTCCTTCAGCTCACCGCTTGAAGTCGCGTCGATCGCGTCGAATAGCGTCGGGAACGCCTGGCAAAGGCTGAAGCAGCGCCGGCACCCATGACAAATCTCGAAGATGCGCTCGAGCTCCTTCGCGAGCGAATCCTCGTCGTAGAAGACCGGATTCCGCCAGTCGAGGGGGTGCCGGGTCGGCGCCTCGAGGCTGCCCTCTCGGCCTTCCCGGCTTTCCCGGCCCGTGCGCCCGTCGCGGCCCTCGTGGGACTCGCCGCTCAAATCCGGGGCTCAGCGACTCAAATGCCGTCCAGCGCCTTCTGGAAGCGGTTGGCGTGCGAGCGCTCCGCCTTCGCGAGGGTCTCGAACCAGTCGGCGATCTCGCCGAAGCCTTCCTGGCGTGCGGTCTTCGCCATACCGGGATACATATCGGTGTACTCGTGCGTTTCACCGGCGATGGCGGCCTTGAGGTTCAGCTTCGTGTCGCCGATCGGCAGCCCCGTGGCCGGATCGCCGACCTGCTCCAGATACTCGAGATGCCCGTGGGCATGGCCGGTCTCCCCTTCCGCGGTGGAGCGGAACACGGCCGAAACGTCGTTGTAGCCCTCGACATCGG
>DASXNC010000248.1:0-2897 GCA_036495325.1 Steroidobacteraceae bacterium | reverse complement strand
TCCGCGTGCCCTTCGCCGTGCATCGGGATGACCGCATGTGGATCCCGCCGCTCATCATGGAGCGCAAGGAAGCCTTCAGCGCGAAGACCAACGAGTTCCTTCGCCGTGCGGAGGCGCGGTTCTGGGTCGCGCGATCCAATGGGCGCGATGTCGGACGCATCAGCGCCCAGATCGATCCGCTGGCGCGCCGGGACGGCGAGCCCCCCGTGGGACATTTCGGCTGTCTGAGCGCAGTCGACGACCAGGAGGTCTTCGCATCTCTCCTTCGGACCGCCGAGGAGTTTCTGAGAAGCCGCGGAATCGCGCACGCCCTCGGGCCGTTCAGCCTCTCTATCAACGAGGAGACGGGACTCCTCGTCGACGGCTTCGATACGCCGCCGATGATGCTGATGCCGCACGACCCGCCCTACGCCGCCGGACACCTCGAGGCGCTCGGATACCGCAAAGAGAAGGACGTCTACGCGTATCTCATCGACCGCGACGCGGCTCAGTTGTCGCGCGCCGTGCGCGCACTGTTCGAGCGGCGGCTCGCGGGCGTCGTCCGCTTGCGCCGCCTCGATTTTCGCAATTACGCGAACGAGATACGCACGATGGTCGACATCTTCAACGACGCATGGAGCGATAACTGGGGATTCGTGCCGCTCACCAACGCCGAGACCGAGGAGATGGCGAAGCGTATGCGGTTGCTGCTCGATGAGAGGCTGGTCTGGTTCGCCGAAATCGATGGCGAGGCGGTCGGCTTCATCGTGATGCTGCCGAATATCAATGAGGCCATCGCGGACCTCAACGGACGCTTGTTTCCCTTCGGCTGGGCGAAGCTGCTCTGGCGCCTCAAGATGCACCGCGTCAAATCGGCTCGCGTTGCGCTCATGGGCGTGCGCAAGCGCCTCTCGGGGACCGTGCTCGGCAGCAGCTTGCCGATTGCACTGATCAGCTCCCTCGAGCCCGGCGCGGACACGTTCGGTATTCGCAAGGTCGAGCTGTCCTGGATTCTCGAGGACAACCGCCCCATGCGCCACATTCTCGAGCGACTCGGGGCACGCCCCTACAAGACGTATCGGGTGTACGGCAAGGCGCTGTGAACTGCCTCATCATCGCCGCCGGAACCGGCGGGCGCCTGCGCGAGCTCGGCCCGACCAAGCCGCTGGTCCCTGTGCGGGGCGTGCCGCTCCTCGAGCACGTGATCGCGCGCGCCCACAGCGCGGGTGTCGATCGATTCTTCGTGGTGAGCGGGTACCGTGGGGAGGAAGTGCGGGCGCATCTCGACGCGTACTCGACCCGAGAGTCGATCGAGGTCGTGAACATCGTCAACGAGAGCTGGCAGCGCGCGAACGGCGTCTCCGTGCTCCAGGCCAAGCGCCATCTCGACGGGCCATTCCTGCTCACCATGTGCGATCACCTGGTCGATCCGGATATCCTACGGGCCCTCAAGTCGAGCCCCGTGGAACCGGACACCGTCACGCTCGCGGTCGACTTCAACATCGCCGATCAGATCAACGATCTCGAGGACGTGACGCGCGTCAAGTGCTCGAACGGCCGGATCGAGCGGGTGGGGAAACGGCTCGTCGAGTTCGACGCCCTCGACACGGGTGTGTTCATGTGCACCCCGATCCTGTTCGAGGCGCTCGAGGCTAGCCAGGCCGCCGGCGACGACAGTCTCTCGGGAGCGATGAACGTGCTCGCGCGCTGGGAACGGGCGCGCGCCTTCGACATTCAGGGCCGCCTCTGGATCGACGTCGACGATCCCGCATTCCTTCGGAAGGCCGAGGAGTTGCTCGCGGCGGGACGGCTCTGAGCCTCGAGCTCGCATGGACACTCATCGCCAGGACCTGCACCGCGGCTTCAACTGGCTCGGCGGGGCAATGGTCATCGCGAAGGTCACGGACTTCGGGACGATCCTGATCGTATTGCTCTACCTGACGAAGCGACAGGTGGGCCTCGCCGCGCTGGTCGTGGCGATCGGAACGGTCATCGAGGCGCTCGACGGCCTGGGGACGAGCGCGGCTCTGGTGCAGGCGCGGTCGCTGTCGCGCCTGCAGCTCGCCTCCCTGTTCTGGTTCATCGCCGGCGCGGCGGTGATCGCGGGCGGGATGACGATGCTCGCGGCCCCCTGGTTCGCGAGCCTCTATGGCCTTCCCGGCCTTGCGCCCTACTTCATTCCGATCGCCTTGAAGCAGCCCCTGGTCGGCGCGGCGGTCATTCCGCTTGCGATGATGAGCCGGGAGCTTCAATACGAGCGCATCGCGGTGGTCAACGTCTGCTCGACGCTCGGCGCGGCTGCAACCAGGGTGGGCCTCGCCGCGCTCGGCGCCGGCGCCTGGGCGCTGGTCATCGCAAGCGCGGCGAGCGGCCTGTACACGCTGATCGGGGCATTTCTCGCGAAGCCATTCCGGCCGACTCTGCAATTCAGCATGCCCGCGATCTCTCCTCTGGTGCGCTTCGGGCTGCGCGCCGCCGGATCGACCCTGTTCGAGCAGTCATTCAACAATGTCGACTATCTGCTCGTCGGATGGTTCTATGGACCAGCGCCGCTCGCGGTATACCGGGTCGCCTTCGAGGTCGGCATGCAGCCGGCGCTCGCCGCCGGGACGCTCATCAATCGAGCGGCGCTGCCGGTTTTCGCGCGAGTCTCGGCGACCCAGGAGCATCTGACGCAGACACTGACCTGGTCGCTGCGCAGACTCGCGGTCGTGGTTGCCCCGCTCACGGCGGCCACTATGCTCGCAGCGCAGCCGATCACCGCGTTGATTCATGATGGCGAGGGACACAGCTACGCCGCCGCGGCGTTGCCGCTCGGTCTGCTCGCCGCCGCGGCGCTGCTGCGGGTCATCTCGCAACTGCTGTATCCTCTGGCGCTCGGGTCGGGGCATCCGAAAACGGCGCTCCGCCTCGCGGCC
>DASXNC010000247.1:0-1911 GCA_036495325.1 Steroidobacteraceae bacterium | reverse complement strand
TGAGCGAGGCCCATCATCTTACCTCGCCCGAGCCGAGCGGCGAGTACGAGGCCGAGGTGATGCGCGCTGCGCTCGCGGCCGCCGGATGTCCGGTCGAGGTGATCTTCGCTCATGCGACCGGCACCGTAGTCGGCGACAGCGCCGAGCTGCGTGCCATCAACAGCATGTTCAAAGGCACGCGCCCGGTGGTAACCTCGCTCCGCGGCCAGCTCGGGCACTCGATGGCGGCCGCGGGGGTAATGTCCGTCGTCACCGGGCTCTGCGGGATGCGCGAATGTCTCGTGCCGCCGACGCTCGGGACGCGTCGCGTCGAGCCGGAGGCGCGCTTCGAGGTGGTGCTCGATGCGCCGCGAGCCGCGCGCTACGACGCCTTTCTGGTCAACGCCTTCGGATTCGGGGGCCAGAACGCCTCGCTCGTGCTATCCCGATAACCTGACCGGGCATTTGAAGGCCACATCGAAGAACAAGACATGCGCCTGCTGATCCATCCGACGACCCGCCCGCTCATGAAGGAGCTCACGATCCCGAGCTCGAAGTACCACGCGCACCGCGCCCTCATCCTCGCCTCGCTCGCGCCGGGCCGCAGCGTCATCGCCGGCCTCACGCACGCGAAGCACGTGGAGTACACGCTCGATCTGCTGCGCGCCCTCGGCACCTCCATCCGCACGGACGGCGATCTGTTCATCGTCGAGGGCGGACCCTATCGGCCGGTGCGCTCCGAGCTATCGGTCGGCAGCTCTGGGTCCACGCTCTATTTCATGACCGGCCTCGCGGCGCTCGCCAACCGGCCCGTCACTCTCGTCGGTCAGCGCTATTTCCGTCACCGGCCGGTGCAGCCGCTGATCGATGCGCTCGCGCAGATGGGCGTTCGCGTCGCCTCGAACGACGGGTGCCCGCCGCTCAGGATCGAAAGCGGCAGGCCCGCGGGGGGTCGAGTGCGTCTCCCGGGAACCCTTTCGCAGTGGATTTCGGGTCTGCTGCTCGTGGCGCCGTTCGCCGCGCACGAGACTCGGATCGAAGTCGATGGCGAGCTCAACGAGCGGCCCTACATCGAGCTCACCGTATCGATGATGCGCCGCTTCGGTCTCGAGGTTGAGACCTCCCCCGACTGGCGCCGCTACGTCATTCCGCCGGATCAGCAGGCGCGCCCCACGCGCATCGAGCTGCCGCCCGACATCGGCTCGGCGGCCTTCGGGCTCGCGATCGCGGCACTCCACCCTGCGGACATCCTTCTGCGCCGGCTCGCGCTGAATGGCGCGAACGACCACCCCGAGGGCGCCTTTCTCGATGTGATCCGCGAGATGGGATTGCCGCTCGCGTACGACGCCGCCGCAGGCGGTGTGCGCGTACGCCACGGCGGTGCGCCGCTGCACGGCGTGCGCGTCGACTGTCGCGACACGCCCGACATTCTTCCCATTCTGTCTGCACTCGCCTCGCTCGCCGAGGGCGAGAGCGTCTTCGAGAACATCGACCACGTCCGCTTGAAGGAATCGGACCGCGTCGCCGCGATGCTGCAGTTGAATCGCATGGGAGCTGATGCTCGGATCGAGGGGTCCCGCCTGGTGATCCGCGGAGTCCCGGGCCTCAAGGGCGCGATGCTCTCCTCCTACAACGATCACCGTGTGCTGATGTCGCTCGCGGTCGCCGCGACGCGCGCGCATGGGGAGACGCTCCTCACCTATCCGAACGCATACCGCATTTCCTATCCCGAGTTCCTCGAGGCGATGAACCACATCGGCGCGTCCATGGAGTGCGTTGATTGAGGGAGTGCGTGGATTGAAGGAGCGCCTCATCGACTGCGTCGCCGAGTGCGCGCACCTGCGGCCAAGAGACACTGCGATTGTCGCGCTCGGCACCGGCGGCACCTCCGTGTGGTCCTGGGAGAAGCTGTGGCGCGAGTCTGGACGGATC
>DASXNC010000246.1:0-6194 GCA_036495325.1 Steroidobacteraceae bacterium | reverse complement strand
AGGATCGCGCGCGCCTGCTTCGTCGAGAGAAACATGTGCGGATGCACGATGACCGCGCGCACCCCCGAGGGCACGGGAATCTGCTTGACGCGGGGATGGTCGATGCCGACCGTGAGCACCAGCCCGCCGTAGAGCGACGGCGCGATGTTGTCGACGTGCAGCGAGCCGCTCGCGACCTGCTCACCTTCCATCGCGAATTTCAGCAGCTCGAGCTTCGTGCGCGGCTCATCGAGCAGCGCGTTCGCGGCGACCACGGCGCCGACCGCCGAGGCGGCGGAGCCGCCGAGCCCCGAGCCGAGCGGAATACCCTTGTCGATCTGCAGGTCGATGCCGAAGTCGAGCCCGAGCGCGGCGTGCATGGCAAGCAGTGCGCGTCCGGCCGTGTTGCGCTCCGGCTCCGAAGGCAGCTCCACCTGCACGCCACGGATCGCGCTGATCGTGACGGCGCGATCGGCGCGATCGGCGCGGCGGGTGACGGTCACCCGGTCGCCGAGCGCACTCACGGCAAAACCGAGGATGTCGAAGCCGATCGCCACGTTCCCCACGGATGCCGGCGCGAACGCCGTGGCGCGCTCGGCGCTCACATGCGGGCTCCAAGATAAGCCGACAACCGCAGCAGGTCCGCAAACACGCCGCCCGCAGTCACGGCGGGCCCGGCCCCCGGTCCCTGCACGATGAGCGGGTTGTCGCAGTAGCGTCCGGTCACAAACCGCACGACGTTGTCGGTGAGCGCGATATTGGCAAAAGGATGCTTCGCATCGAGCTCGACGAGCCCGACTGTCGCGCGTCCATCCGCCGTGAGCCGGCCGACGTAGCGCAGCACCTTGCCTCTCTCGCGAGCCGCCTTGAGCCGCTCGAGCATGGCTCCGTCATGGCGCGGCAAGCGACTCATGAACTCCTCGATCGAGCCTTCAGCGAGGCCGGCCGGCACGAGACTCTCGACGCCCACGTCGGCGAGCTCGAGCGCGAGTCCCATCTCGCGGCCGAGAATGATGAGTTTCCGCGCGACGTCCATTCCCGAGAGGTCATCACGCGGATCGGGCTCGGTGTAGCCGCGCTGCTTCGCATCGCGCACGATCTCCGAGAAGGACTTGCTGCCATCGTAGGCATTGAACAGATACGCGAGCGTCCCCGAGAAGATCCCCTCGATGCTCACGATCTCATCGCCCGTCTCGCGCAGGTCGCGCAGCGTTTGAATGACCGGGAGCCCCGCCCCGACCGTCGCCTCGTAGAGGTAGTGAGCGCGGCTTACACGGCGCGCCTCGTGCAGACCGCGGTACGACTCCCAGCTCGAGCTGTTCGCCTTCTTGTTCGGCGTGACGACGTGAATGCCGCGCGCGAGCCAGTCGCGATAGTGGCGCGCGACCTCCTCCGAGGCCGTGCAGTCGATGAGCACGCTGTGCGGCAGATAGTCGACGTGCACGTGCTCGACGAATCGTGCGAGATCGGCGGGCGCCGCCGAGCGCTCGAAGCCGCTCCGCCAATCCGTCAGATCGACCCCCGCCTCCGAGAGCAGCATTCGCTTCGAGGAGAGAATCCCGCGCACCCGCAGGTCGAGCTGGAATTCGCGGTGCAGTCGCGCGCTTTGCGAGGCGAGCTGCTCGAGCAGCACCCTTCCCACGGTTCCCGGTCCGATGACACCGATCGACAGGGTGTGCGCCGACAAATAGTACCCCGCATGCACCGCGCGCAGCGCCCGCGTCGCATCCTTGCCGCCGACCACGACCGAGATATTTCGCTCGGAGGCGCCCTGCGCGATCGCGCGCACGTTCACACCGGCGCTGCCGAGCGAGTTGAACACCTTCGCCGCGATACCCGGCGAGCCCGCCATGCCATCTCCGACGACGGCCATGATCGCGAGCTCGGGATCGGCATCGACGCTTTGGATCTGTCCCTCCTTCAGCTCCCGCTCGAACGCGGCGCGCACCACCGCGGCCGCGCGCTCGGCCTCCGCGCTCGGCACCGCGCAGCAGATCGAGTGCTCCGAGCTTCCCTGCGAGATGAGGATCACCGAGATCCCCTCCTCGCGCAGCGCCCCGAACAAACGATGCGCGGTGCCCGGCACCCCGATCATGCCCGCGCCCTCGAGGTTGATGAGCGCGATGTGCTCGATCGTGGTGATGCCCTTGACCGGAAGCTTCGATTCCGGGTGTGCGCAAATGAGCGTGCCGTGCTTCTCCGGAGCGAAGGTGTTGCGGATCCAGATCGGGATGCCGCGCCGCACGGCCGGCGCCATGGTCTGCGGATGGATGACCTTCGCCCCGAAGTACGCGAGCTCCATCGCCTCCAGATACGACAGTGAATCGATGACCTTGGCATCCGGCACGCGTCGCGGGTCGGCGGAGAGCACGCCGTCCACGTCGGTCCAGATCTGGATCTCGGCGGCCTCGAGGAGCGCGCCGAAAATCGATGCCGAGAAGTCGCTTCCGTTGCGTCCGAGGGTCGTCTGCACGCCGCGGCGGTTCGCCGCGATGAAGCCGGTGATGACGAGCGTGCCCCGGAAATCCTGCTCGACGATGCGCGCGATGTTGCGCGCCGACTCCTCCCAGAGGATCGCGGGCCCGAGCGGCCCCCACTCGACGACGACCGCGCGTCGTGCATCGAGCCACTGCACGGGCCCGCCCCGCTTACCGCGCGACTCGAAATAGCGATGGAAGAGCTTCGTCGACCAGATCTCGCCGTACCCGGCGATGAGATCGGCGATCGGCGGCGCGGCCGCCCGCGTGAGCGTGACAGTCTGCAGCATGCCCTCGACGTCGTGACAGTCGCGCTCGAGCGCAGCGACATAGAGCTGCGCCGCGCCGGACGGAAGCAGCGCGCGCGCGATCCCGGCATGCCGCTCGCGAAGCTGCCCGAGCTCACCCTGCCAGCTCGCATCCTGCCGCTCGGCGAGTGCGACGAGCCGCAGCAGCGCATCGGTGACGCCCCGGCACGCCGACAGCACCACCGCGAGGCGCGGGTGCTGCACACTCTCGAGAATCTCGGCGACGCGCGCAAAGCACTCGGCGTCGGCGACGCTCGAACCGCCGAATTTGTGAACAACCCACGAGTCCGTCACGGACCTCGGGGCTGACGTTGCGCTAGGCGTGGTCATTGAAGCGTCGAGCCGTGCTCATTGAAAGGCATTTTCCGGCCGGAAAAAGGGCCGTGCGACTCTACTGACGCGGTCGGGACGGCGCAACTCACCGGGTCGCGATGGCACAACTTCGCGCATAATTCCGAGGTGGAATCCGAGCTGAGCCCACTGTTGCCGCTTTGCGAGCGCGAGCGCGCCGCCTCGCGCGCGTTTGCGCTCGCCGTGGTCGTCGCGACCAGCGGCTCGACGTATCGCAAGCCTGGCGCCCTCATGGCGATCGCCGCTGACGGCACGTATGCGGGCCTGCTCTCCGGGGGCTGCCTCGAGTCCGACCTGCGCGAGCATGCGGCCAAGGTCATCGAGAGCGGGGCGGCGCGCACCGTGCGCTACGAGACCGGCGGATCGGACGATGCGCTCTGGGGCCTGGGGGTGGGCTGCGAGGGCGCCATGCAGGTGCTGCTGCTGCGGGTCGGGCCCGAGGAGCGCTGGCAGCCGCTCGAGCATCTCGCCGGAGCGCTCGCAGAGCATCGGCCTACCGCGATCGCGCTCGTCGCCGATTCGAAATTCCCGGACCTCCCAACCGGGCGGGCGCTGCTGCCCGGCGCCGTTCAGGTCGCGGGCCCCGAGAACCTCACGCCCGACGTGGCCACCCGCATCGAAGAGCTGCTCGAGCGCATCGCGCGGAGCGGCGAGCCGGGCTGGATGGAAGCAGGCGCCGCGCGCATCTTCGCTCTGCCGCTTGCGCTTCCGCCGCGGATGCTCCTACTTGGCGGCGGACCGGATGCGATGCCGGTCGTCGATTTTGCTGCGCGGCTCGCCTGGAAAGTCACCGTTTACGACCATCGGCCCTCCTACGCCCGCTCCGACCACTTCCCCGCGGCGGCGCGCGTGGTGCTCGCTCGACCCGAGGAGCTCGACCGGACGCTCGAGCTCGGCGCGTACGAGGCCGCCGTGGTGATGAGCCATCACCTGCCCTCGGATCTCGAGTATTTGCGCGTGCTCGCCCGGGCGCAGATCCCCTATGTGGGACTGCTCGGTCCTCCACACCGTCGGGAGCGGCTGCTCGCAGACCTCGGCGATGACGCGCGGCGATTCAGCGGGCGCCTCCGCGCGCCCGTTGGGCTCGATCTGGGCGGCCGCACGCCGGAGGCGATCGCGCTCGCGATCGTCGCGGAAGTTCACGCGTGGCTGCATCACCGCGAGGGCGGCCTGTTCGAGGCGCAGCGGCGCTGGCGCGCGCTGGCATCGCCGCACCCGCATGAAACATGAATCGCCTCCATGAACGAGATGCAGCTCATCCGCCGGGAGCTCGCCGCCCAGCGTCGTCACGCGCGCGAGATCGCCGCCTCGTGGATCTCACCACGTGGAGCAGTTTCTAACGAAATTTTAAACACTTACGACGCTTATTTCCTGTTGATTATTCACCTGGAATCCTCGCGCGTCGCAAGTCATCTCGATAGCTTGCAGTCCCGGTCGGACCTGACTCACGCAGAGCGCTCGCTGCTTGAGCACTGCGGAAGCGAATTCGAGACGCTGGCCGCCGGTGCGGCCGCTGCCCCCGCGATCACACGTGAGACGGTCATGCGCCATGGCAGCCTCTTGATGCAGCTCTCGACCCTGGTGCAGCAGCTGGAAGGAATTGCGGAGTCCCGCTACGGCGTCGACGACTGGCGTCGCGCTTCGCACCTCGATGCCGATTCGATTCTCGAGGAGCTGCGGCTTCGCAAGCAGGCGCTCGGTGAGACCCGTGGACCCGCAAACGGCTGACATCCCTCAGCTGCACGTCATCGTTCTCGCGGCGGGCGCCTCGACGCGCTTCGGCTCGCCCAAGCAGCTGGTGCGCATCGCGGGACGACCGCTGCTGCACCGGGCCGTCGCCAACGCGGTGGAGCTCGCGGGGCAGGCCGTCACCGTCGTGCTCGGCGCGCACGCTGCGGAGCTCACACCGCTGTTGCGCCACTCCGTCGCGTCGGTGATCGTGAACCGCGAATGGAGCGAGGGGCTTGGGAGCTCGATCCGTACCGCCGTCGCGAGGCTTCCGCCAAGCTGCGAGGGCGCTCTCATCACGCTCGCGGATCAGGCCGCAGTGACGGCTGAGGATCTGAAGCGCCTCGCCGGTGCCTGGCGCCGCGAGCCCGGCCGTATCGTCGCCGCGCGCTACGAGGGGAGGCTCGGCGTGCCCGCCATCTTTCCGCGCGCCGATTTCGCGACGCTCGCCGCGCTGCGGGGCGACCGCGGCGCGCGGGAGCTCCTGCGCCGCAGCCGCGATCGGGTGATTGCGGTCAATCTCGCCAATGCGGGGATCGACATCGATACTCCGGAGGATCTGCTGCGCCTTCCGGGCGCACCCGATACGGACGGCCACTGAGCGATACGGCCGCGACGGCTTATCTGACGGCGCGCCTATTCGCTCGGATCGAAATCTTTCTCCACCGCGACCGTGAGCTCCACGGGACCGTTCTGCTGTGTGCCCGAAAGGCCGATGAGATCGGTGGAGCACCACCTCTTTGCCGCCTCCTCGGGAAGCCGCACCTCGATCACGTTGTCCTCGAAAGCCACGCTGATTGCCTGGGCCCCTGGTGCGATCGAGAGCCGGTAGATGAGGGCTCGATTGGACCCGAGCTCGATGTGGTCCTCGATATATCCGGTCGAGGCGAGGGCCCGCATCTCTTCGGGGTCCGTCCGGATGCGCAGCTGCTGTCCGCGAATGCGCAGCTTCACGGGTCTCACCGGCGTGCGAGCCGCTCGGCCGCGGCAAGCAGGCGCTCGGCCTGCAGCAGATGCGGCCGATCGATCATTTGACCATCGAGGCTCGTCACGCCCACATCCGGCGCCTCCGCGAACGCGGCGACGATGCGACGCGCGCGTTCGATCTCGCTCTCGCTCGGCGTGAATGCCGCATTGATCGGCTCGACCTGCTCGGGGTGGATTGCGAGCTTGCCGGTGAATCCGTCCCGCCGGGCCCGCGCGAGCTCACGCGTGAGACCGTCGCGGTCACGAAAATCCGCATGGACTCCGTCGATCGCCGCCACGCCGGCGGCGGCGGCCGCGAGCAGACAAAGCGAGCGGGCCAGCTCGAACACCGGCGTCAACGTGCCGTCGGGCTCGAGCCTGCCGC
>DASXNC010000245.1:0-5275 GCA_036495325.1 Steroidobacteraceae bacterium | reverse complement strand
CGGCTCATCGAGGATCTGCTCGACGTCTCCCGTATCGTGACCGGCAAAGTGACTCTCGAGCTCGCCATGGTCGATCCACGGCGAGTCATCGAGTCATCGGTCGAGACCATGATGCCCGCCGCGCAGGCGAAGGGTATCGCGCTCGTTCCGCTGCTCGATGCCGGCGTTGGCCCGCTTCGAGGCGACCCGGCCCGTCTGCAGCAGATCGTATGCAATCTGCTCTCCAACGCGATCAAGTTCACCCCGCTCAGCGGCCGCGTGGAGATCATGCTGGCGCGCCGAGGTCCGGAAGCCGAGATCAGCGTGCGCGACACCGGGCAGGGCATCAATCAGGAGTTCCTGCCGTACGTCTTCGACCGCTTCCGCCAGGAAGACGGCTCGATCAGCCGCCGACACGGGGGGCTCGGTCTCGGGCTCGCAATCGTGCGCCATCTTGTCGAGCTGCATGGCGGCACGATCTCGGCGGCGAGCGAGGGCGAAGGCCGGGGTGCGACATTCACGCTGCGGGTGCCGATCCGGCCTGGTGCGGCTGCTGGACAAGGCACCGAGCCGCGGCCGATCGTCCCGGCTCCCGCCACACCGCTTGCCGGTGTGCACGCCCTTGTGGTCGATGACGACTCCGGCGCGCGTGAGGTCATTGCCCAGATTCTCCAGAGCCTCGGCGCGCGCGTGAGCCTCGCGGCGAGCGGGGCGGTCGCCCTCACGCTGCTCTTCGAGCGCAAGCCGCACGTGCTCATTGCTGATCTCGGCATGCCGGAGATGGACGGCTTCGCGCTCATCGAGCAGGTGCGCGCGCTCGACCCGAACCTCGGTGGCCGAATTCCCGCGGTGGCGGTGACCGCCTACGCGACGATGCAGGACCGCCTGCGAGCGCTGCATGCCGGCTATCAAAATCACATCGCGAAGCCCGTGGAGGCCGAGGAGCTCGCGGCCGTCATCTCGAGCCTCACGCGCCCCATCGAGCGCGAGCTCTCGGCCTAGGGCAGCAGCACGGTCGAGCCCGTGGTGCGCCGGGCCTCCAGGTCGCGGTGCGCCTGCGCGACTTCCGCGAGCGGATAGGTCTGGCCGATGCGGATGCGCACCTTGCGACTCTTGACCACGGCGAACAGCTCCCTCGCTGACGCCTCGAGTTCCTTCCGCGTCGCAATGTAGGAGAAGAGGGTCGGCCGCGTCAGGAAGAGTGAGCCGCGCTTCGAGAGCTCGAGGGGGCTCAGCGCCGGAGGCGGGCCCGAGGCGTTGCCATAGGTCACCATCATGCCGAGCGGACGCAGGCAGTCGAGCGACTCCATGAAGGTGTCCTTGCCGACCGAGTCGTAGACCACCGCGACACCCGCGCCTTTCGTCAGGCGTTTGACCGAGGCAACGATTTCGTCGCGGCCCGAGATGAGCACGTGACGGCAGCCGTTCTTGCGCGCGAGCTCCGCCTTCGCGTCGCTTCCCACCACCCCTATGACGATCGCCCCGAGCGCCCGCGCCCACTGCGAGAGGATGAGCCCGACGCCCCCGGCCGCTGCATGCACGAGGATCGGATCGGCGCGCTGCACGCGGTAGGTGCGGCGCAGGAGGTACTGCGCCGTGAGTCCCTTCAGCATCAGCGCCGCCGCTTCGCGATCGGAGATGCCGGCGGGCACCTTCACGACGTGGCGCACCGGGACGTTGCGTACGTCGCAGTAGGCGCCCGGGTGAACGTAGGCGACTCGGTCCCCCTTCCGGAACCCGCGCGCGAGACGTCCGACCGCGGTAATGATCCCGGCCGCCTCGCGCCCGAGCACGCCCGGAAGCGGCGTCGCATAGAGTCCGGTCCGGTCGTAAACGTCGATGTAGTTGAGGCCGATAGCCGTGTGCCGAATCTGGACCTCGTCGGGAGCGGGTGCGGAGGGCTCGAACTGCTCGAGGCTCAGAACTTCGGGACCGCCATACCGATGCAGCCGGACGACTTGGGACATCGCTGTGACCTCGATCACAAAACGGGGTGGCCCGGATTAAACATCATAAGGTTTCCCATGGAGGGTGCGAACCGGTTCCGGCCGCGCTGTCGCTCGGGCCGTACAGTTGACACATTTCAGGGATTCCCCATGAGCGCGTCATGACGCGACCCGCGCCTGCCCCGTCGAACGGCACCAGACAGCTGCCGAGGCCTGCGCCTGCGGCACTGGATGAGGCTTTGCGGCGCGTGCAGTCGAAGCTCGATGCGGCTCTCGTCGCGCTCCGTCTCGAGGGCGGCGCGACGCAAAGCCTTGCGCGCGACGTCCCCGGCGCACGGGTCCTCGAGGACCTCTGGCGGCACGGCGGTGAGGGCCTGATGGAGCAGATACGCTCGGCCCCAGACGGTCTTCTCGGCACGAACCGGCTGCGCGCCGAGCGCAACGGTCCCGTGTGCGGCAAGCTCGTCGCCGCGGCGCTCCGCGACGCGAGCGGATCGGCCATCGGGGTCCTGGTTGCAATGCGCAGCATCGACCAGCCGAAGCTCGGGCCGGACGAATCGCAGCTGATGGTCGAGCTCGCCGCTGAGGTGAGCCAGCTCTACGCACCCACTTCGCGCCTGCCGGTGCTCCTCAGCTGGTCGACGTTCCAGGAGCGCGCGCGCGCCGAAGAGAACTCCTCGCGCGGCGTCTCCGGCTGCATCCTCTACGGCGATCTCGATCAGCTTCACGTGCTCAACAAGCTCGCGGGCCTCTCCGCGGGCGACCAGGCGATCGCCGCCGTCGGCTCGGTGCTGCAAGAGCAGCCGATGCCCGATCGTGCTGGGGTATGTCACATTTCTGGGGACCGCTTCGCCGCCTATCTGCCGAAGACCTCGCTCAGCCAGGCCCGCCGCGTCGCGGAGCAGCTCTGTCGCGCCGTAGGCGAGCGCTGCGCCGTGATCGGCGGCGTGCGCACGCGTCTGTCGATCTCGTTCGGCGTCGCGAGCGTGCCGCCCGGCGACCTCGACCTCACACAGGCCAATGCGGCGGCCGAGACCGCGTGCCGGACTGCCAAGGATCGCGGCCGCGGACGCGTCGAGGTCTACCAGGACTCCGACACGAGCATGGTTCAGCGCAGCGATGATGTGCTGATCGCCTCGAAGCTGCGGCGCTCGCTCGAGAACGAGCGCTTCGGCGTCGTCGCGCAGCCCCTCGTGCCGCTCTCCCGCACCGCGCCCGGTGGGGAGTACTTCGAGCTACTGGTGAGGCTGGTGAGCGATACCGGCTCGTTCGTTTCGCCGGCGCACTTCATGTCGGCCGCGACGCGCTATCAGATGCTGATCGACCTCGACCGAGCGATGCTGATGCGCGTGTTTGAGCGTCTGAAGGCAAGCCGCGAGCAAGTGTCGGCTCGCTCGATGCGCTTTTCCGTCAACCTCTCGGGTCCGAGCATCGGCAATCCGGATTTCCTGGAATGGCTCTCCGGGCATATCGGCCCGAACGCGGTCCCGGGCGAGTGGCTGCAGTTCGAGATCACTGAGACATCCGCGGTCGCCAACGTCTCCCAGACCCAGACGCTCATTCGCCATCTGCGCGCGCGCGGCTCCGAGTTCGCCCTCGATGACTTCGGCACCGGCGTGAGCTCGCTCGCCTATCTCAAGTCGTTCGACGTGAGCATGCTGAAGCTCGACGGCTCATTCACCCGCGACCTGCTGACGGACGTGCGTTCCGAGTCGCTCGTGCGCGGCGTCGCACAGCTCGCCCGGAGCATGGGAATCCAGACCGTCGCCGAATGTGTCGAGAGCGACGCGGTGCGTCAGCGCCTGCTGGAGATCGGTGTCGACCGCGCGCAGGGCTTCTTGTTCGGCCAGCCCGTCCCGTTCGAGAGCGTCCTCAACGCTCCGCAGGTCGCTCCCCCGGCAGCTCTCGCCGGCTGGAGCGTCTGAGACAGCCGGAACGACCGCCGGGACGACCCGGTCGATTCCTCAAGAGCTCCCCGGTTCCTTTCGCAGCGGCGCATCCGCGAACTGCAGCTCCTCGACCGGGCGGCCTCCGATCAAGTGCTCGGTGAGGATCCTCTCGAGGTTGGACGGCGTGCAGGCGCGGTACCAGACGCCCTCGGGATAGACCACCGCGATCGGGCCTCCCGTGCAGATGCGCAGGCAGTCCGCCTTGGTGCGCAGCACTCCGTCCTCGCAATCGACGAGTCCCAGCTCTTTCAGCCGCCGCTTGAGGTAGTCCCAGGACTCGAGCTGCGCCTCGCTCGAGGCGCATTTGCCGCCGATGCAAAGAAAGATGTGGCGCCGCGCGCGGCCCAGCCGCAATTTGTCGACCGCTGCTCGCAGCGCGGGATCGAGTGGGTCCGAGGAATCCATCGAGCGACTGTAGCTGCTCGCGCGGCGTGATGCGACTGGCGTTGAGGCACACGGACGTGCCCGCCGCCCCGTGCAACGAATTAGAGCGCCGCGTCGTCCGTCTCGCCCGTGCGGATACGAATGACCTTTTGGATGTCAGTGACAAAGATCTTGCCGTCGCCGACCTTGCCGGTCTTCGCCGACTTGAGGATCGCTTCGATGACCTGATCGAGCAGATCGGAGCGGACGGCGACCTCGATGCGCGTCTTCGGCACGAAATCGACGACGTATTCAGCGCCCCGGTAGAGCTCGGTGTGGCCGCGCTGGCGGCCGAAGCCCTTGACCTCCGTAACCGTCATGCCGGAGACGCCGATATCGGACAGCGCGGCGCGCACGTCGTCGAGCTTGAATGGCTTGATGATCGCCGTAACCAGTTTCATTTCGTGCTTACCCCGTCGAGCGGCCGTTGAGTCATGTTACGCACACGCGAGCGGTTTTGCAGCTTTCGTGCCATGGCGGTGCGTGTCGCGAATCCGCGGAAATTAGGGGTTCCAGCGCTGCGCTGCGGCCCGCGTTGCTGCACCGTTCCGAGGCACGGGCAGACCCAGCGCTCCGCGCTGGTGCGCCATGGATTCTAAACCGCGAAATATCGCGCCAGATACGCCTCGAACGGCTCGACGTCGGCGGCTTCGAGAGCACGCTGCTTCTCGAGTGATTCCGACGCCTCCTGCGCGAGCTCCGCGAGCCGTCCGGCGTTGGGCGTGTAGAGGTCGAGGAAATAGTCCTTGTGCATACGCGACATGCGCAGCGCGAGATCGAAGAAGCTTTCGCCGGTCGAGGTGAGCTCGGCGAGCAACCGCGCGGATGGGGTGAGGCGCACGTCGCGAACTTTCGCGGCCTGAGTCGCGAGCGACTGCGCGTAAGGCCGAGCGGGGTCCCCGTGGTCGAGCAGCTCGCAGATGCCCGCCATCGAATCAATGAGCTCCGCGGCCCAGCGGGTCATGAGCACTGGGCGCC
>DASXNC010000244.1:0-4050 GCA_036495325.1 Steroidobacteraceae bacterium | reverse complement strand
AATTCCCACGGAATCATCGCGGCGCCCTCCCCGGAGGAACGAACCAGAGCGGACGGTACTCTTTGGACGGAAGGCCGTAAAGAGTTGGACGGAAGACCGTAAAGCGGATCAGCCCGTTCGCGCGGCAAGCGCTCGGCGCCCCTCGGCGGCCTGCCAGATCACGAGCACCGGGATGCCTACGGCGATGTCGCGCGCGCGTTTGATGAGCGAGACGGCAAGCGCGAACTCGGCGCCGATGCCCAAGAGCGGTGCGAGCGCAGCGTAGGCCGCCTCCTGCACGCCCAGGGCATTCGGTACGAACGGAGCGACGCTCCGCGCCGCGTACACCAGGCTCTCGAGCGCGAGGACCGCAGGCCAGCGAGCATGCGAGCCGATCAGTCGGAAGGCGATCCATGCCACGCCGGCGCTTGCGATCCAGCACGTGAAGTGCACGGTCGTCGACAGCGCAACCCGAACGCGGGAGCGGTAGACGGTGTCGATCGCGGCGGCGAGCACCTTCGTCGAGGCCACGGCCCGCGGGAGTAGGCGTGCCGCGATCTTCCCCGTGAGTCGGCGGCCCTTGAGCTGCACGAAGACGAATGCCGTACCTGCGGCCGCGGCAAGCACGAGTCCAGCCACGAGCGCGCTCGTGTGCGCCGGCGCGCCGGCGCTGCGCGGCGTCCAGGTCGCGAGTATCGCCACGCCGAGCGCCGCGTAGGCGATCTGTGCGAACAGCTCGGCCGTGATGTCGGCGAGCATGGACCCGAAGGCGAGCGGCGCCGGCATACCGTGAAGCGCCGCAGCGCGCGCGCCGAGCGCGATGCCGCCGAGCTGCGAGAACGGCAGCACTTCGGCGGCCGAGTCGCGCACCATTCGCGCCCAGATGGTGACGCCGAGATAGCTGAGCGGAGCATCGGGGAGCAGGGTGTACCAGGCGGTGCCGAGTAGCGGGAAAAGCGCCATGCCACAGAGGCACAGCAGCAGGAACCCGCGCCAGCCGACGGTCGTCGCCGCCGAGAAGACGGCGGCGAAGCCGACGAATTTCACGAGATACGCGGCGAGTGCGACCCCGAGTGCGCCGACGAAGAGGAAGCGGTACTTCACGCGTTCAGCATTGCCCGCGGGTCCTTCGGCTTCGCGCGCCGGTTGAGGAAACGGCGGGCGAGGCGAGCGACGGCGGGCACCGCTCGGGGCCGCAGCAGTCGCGCGTCGTAGCGGCTCATGCGCCGCTCATTCTCGGCGAGACAGCGATCGAGCAGCCCTCCGACGTCGATGTCATCGCTCAACGACTTTGCGCCGTTCATTGTGAAATTACTGTCCTCCGTGGCGCCGCCCAGATCGCGCGCCAGGCCGATGCGCTCCCATATGAGGGATATCCAGACGGCGAGCACCTTGAGCTCGAAGAAAGGACGCCGCCAGAGCGGCATCGTACGGCGGTGCCAGGCTGCCCAGTTGACGAAGAAGAGGATGTGCCGCGCCTCCTCCTGGATGACCGGCTCGAACGTCTCGACGAGCGCCTCGGGGAAGAATCCCGAGTGCTTCGCAGAGTCGAACAGGCCGAACGCAAAGAAGCTGTCGATGCATTCACTGTAGCCGGTCACCATGAACGCCCATTCCGCATCGCCTTGCACGGTGTACTCGGGTTCCGGCTCGAGCGCGATGCCATAGGCGCGGACGAGGTTCGAGAGCACGTGCTTGTGGCGGCCCTCCTCGAACGCGTTGAGCTCGACGGCCCTGCGCAGGAGCGGGTCCGGGACCAGCCCAGCGTAGGCGGCGACGTTGAGCCGGGCGCGCCCCTCGGTCTGGACCGCCATATCCCAGATCGGCAGGCTCACGAGACGGTCGCGGGCCTCCGCATCGAGCTTGGGCCAGTCGATCACCGCGGGCTTGTAGGGATTGAAGGTATCGAGCAGGGTGCGGCAGAAAAGCACTTTGTGGGGATTCGTACCCGGGCGGACTGGGCCGGTCGGCAGGGGCCCCCAGAACTCCGGGGAATCCGCCTGGAAAGCAGCCGCGATTACACTCATGAAAAGGACCCTCTATTGGGTCCCCCCCTGGGGAACAGCTTACCGCGGACGGCGAGATCGAGAAACCCGCCGCGTTCGGCCCCGCACAGGGCGATCGCCGTCGCGACTCGCGGGGAGAGGAGTGCGGCGAGCTCGTCCGCGTGCCGGTAGCCCGCCATCGAGGGGGCAATTGTCTCGCCGGAGTGCGTCGCCGGATGCAGATAGATCTCCGTTGCGCCCTGCGGCAGCCGCTCGAGAATCGCGAGCAGCGCCGCCTCGTCCATCGTGCCACTCGCGGCCACGCCGAACACTTGGGCGTTGTACCTAAGCCCCGCGGCATCGAGCCTGCTCCGCATCAGCGCGAGCCAGGGCGCGAGCCCCGCGGCGGCGAGCGCTGAGGAGATCGGCACGCCCGCGGCCGCGCGCGTGCCGCGACGGATCGCTCCATACCGCGCTGCGAACCACAGCGGTTCGGAGGGCAGACGCACCGCACGCATGCCGAACTCGCGGCCGATCTCGAGGATCAGTCCGAGCACCGTCGGGTGCAGATGCAAGTGCTTGTGGGCGTTGACATGGTCGAGGAGGAGCCCGGTGCCCTCGAAGGCACGGAACTGTGCCCGGATCTCGGCGGCGAGCTCCCGACGGACGGCCGGCCGGGCGAACCAACGGAAGCCCTCGTGCGCGAGCCCGCGCGGGCCGCCCCGTCCGCCGAAGCGGCCACTCCCGTCGACCAGATGCGGGATCGCTTCGGGAAGCAGCTCAGCCTGCCCATCGGCAAGCGTGAGGTGCAGTCCCACTCGCAGCCGCGGCAGCATGCGCGCGCGCCGCACGGCATCGGCCGCCGCGGGCGCCGACACCATGAGGCTTGCGGCGGTGAGCGCTCCGGCGCGCGCCGCCTTCTCGACGGCCTCGTTGACGGCCTCGTGAAGCCCGAAATCATCGGCGGTCACGATGAGGAACTTGTCCATGAGCGAGCTCCGCTTTGCGCAAGCGCCGCTTAGTCAAGTGAAACCTGCTGATGCAAGCCCCTGCCAGCGAGAAAAATCAGATGGGGCGGCGCCCATCATGCGACTGGCTGCACCGTGCCGTCGCGGGCCACCCTGTAGAGGGCCTGCCGCCAATGCACGCGGCGCGAGAGGAATCCCCAGCACCAGAGTATGAAGGCGAGCGTGTCACTGACGGGTATGACCCACAGCTCGAGCACCGCCGCTCTCTTCCGGCAAGCGTCAAAGTGTAACAGGAGACGCGCGAGCACGGTGACGCCGAGCATGGCGAGGGCGGCCTCTGTCCAGGCCGCGAGCAAAGCTCCGAGCACCGCGACGGGCAGGGCGAACGTGACGAATGCCGAGGCGTAGCCGCCGGGACGAACCGCGCGGATGGTGCGCAGCCAGCGGAGCTCATGGCGGATCAGCTCGCGCGCACCGCTCTCATGGATCGCGGTCTCGACGATCACGTCCGACAGCACCGTCGCGAGTCCCTGGGCGCGTGTCAGCTCGCCGAGCCGGTAGTCGTCGGCGAGTTGATCGGCGATCGCCTCGAACCCGCCTGCGGCCGCGAGCGCATCGCGCCGCAGAGCGATCGTCACCCCGGAGACGAAGACGCTCGCGCCGACCGCCGCCGCGACGTACACGGAGGGCATGAACCAGCCATTGACGAAAGTCGCGAGCAGCAGCGACCAGGGACCGCCGCACGGAACGCCCCGGTAGGCGCAGGTGACGATGCCGACCTCGGGTTCCTCGAGCGGCGCCACCACCTGCGCGAGGTAGTCCGAGGGAACGCGTACGTCGCTGTCGGCGAGGACGAGCCTGTCGTAGCGGGCTGCGCGGAACATGTTGATCAGATTGCTCACCTTCAAACTGCTGCCGTGCTCGGAGGGATCGATGATCAGCTCGAGATCGCGGTGCGGATACTCGCGCTGGAGCTGTCGCACGATCGCGACGGCCGGGTCCCCCGGATCGCGCACACCAAAGACGATCTGGAAGGAAGGATAGGTCTGCTCGCAGAACGAGCGCAGGCACACGTAGAGCTGGGGTTCCGCGCCGCACAGCGGCTTCAGCACCGTCAC
>DASXNC010000243.1:0-3267 GCA_036495325.1 Steroidobacteraceae bacterium | reverse complement strand
CGCCGCGAGCGCGAGACTCAGTCGCAGCCCGAGAATCAGGCGCTCCGCGCGATCGAGCAGCAGCGTCGGTCGGCTCGCGCCCTCCGGAGGCAGCGGCACGACGGTCGGTGTGCAGCACGGGTCGGCGGCAGAGGTCGGATCGGTTCCGCTGCTCGTGATCTCACCGTCCTCGCGGGGTTCTGGAACTGCGCTCATTTTGGTTTTCCCGGGAGAACGAACTGTACCCCAGTCTTGGGATCGATCAGCACGGTGGAGCCGGCGCGGTTCAGGATCTGTGACACCTCCGCCCGGTACTCGCGGAGCATGAGGCTCTTGCGTGTTTGCGGCGTCTCCTCGCGGGCGAGCGCGAGGATGCGCGCTGTTGCGACGTTCGCGCGGCTGATGCGCTCCGCCGCGGTCGCCTGCGCCGCCGCGAGCAGTTGATCGCGATCGCGATCGGCCCCTTGCCGCCGTCGCTCGGCGTCGGTGCGCGCCTCGGCGACCTGTCGGTCGGCCGATTGCGTGGCGAGCAGCACCGCATCGAAGGCCGTCTTGGCTTCCGGCGGCAGATACGCGGTCATGTCGATGCGAGCGACCTCGATGCCGAGAGAGGATCCAGAGGCTGTGAGCGTGTTCAGCCGCGCGTTCACCGAATCGAGGAGAGAGCGGAGCACCTCGACGCGCAGCGCCATGACGTTCTGACCGCCCCCTGCGCCGCTCGCGGCCGACTGCACGACGAGAAAGTCATTGAGGTTGCGGCCGGCGGTCAGATCGACGGTCGCCGCGCGGAAGAGCCGATCGAGCGCCGGCGCAACATGGTCGCGCTCGAGGACGTACGCGATCGGGTCGGTGATCCGATAGATGAGCGCCGCGTGGAGCAGGACGACATTGCCGTCGCCGGTGAGATACGCGGCGATATCCTGTGGCATCGGCTGCTCCGTGCCGAACGGCCCGACGAGCTCCTGCGACTTCTCCGTCGGCGGCGGGAGCGGGGCTACGTCCTGGCTCAACTGCCGCTCAGGACCGGGAAGTATCTCGACCCGCTCGATAGGCCTGGGCCATGCGACGAGCAGACCCGCCTCCTGCACGCGAACGATGCGGCCGAAGCGCAGCACGACCGCCTGGCTGTCCGAGGCGATCTCGTGAATGTTGCTCGTGAGCCAGATCGCGAGCAGCAACAGGGCCGCGGCGTACACGGCGCGAAAGCCGATCGCGACGGACTGTGCGATCGGCCCGGGCGGTGGTGGCGGCGGCGGCCCGACCGGAATGGAGGTTGCCGGGCGCGGCGGTTCGGCGACTGCGGCGCTCACGGGTCCGTCTTTCCTCCACCTTCGGCGAGCTCCGGTCTCGAATCGGCTTTCGGGCTCGACTTGCTGTGCGAGGCCGTCGCAGGCTGCTGCCCGCCCTCCGGCCCGTTGACCAGCACCTTGAAAGGCGCAGCGTCCGTACGCAGCACCACACTCGAGTTGCGCCCGATCATCTGACTGATTGAATCGAGCGAGCGCAGTGTCGAATACAGACCCGGATCGCTTTCGTAGGCTTTCGCGTAGATGCGCGCCGCCGACTGTTCGGCGTCCGCGACCGTGCGCGCCTCCTGCTCGCGCGCCTGCGCGACGACTTCGCGCGCATCGCGGTCCGCGTCGGCGCGGATCGCCGCCGCCTGGCGCAGTCCGTCCGCCGTAACTTGCGCGGCGACCGTCTCGCGCTCGGCACGCATTCGCGCCACCGTGGCGGCGAGTGTCTCATCGGGCAGCGTCATGCGCTCGATGCCGACCTGGCGCACGTCGATGCCGTAAACCCTCTGCATGCTCGTGGCGATCTGATCGCGCAGCGCACTCTCGAATGCGTCGAGCCGCACACGCTTCGGATCGATGTTGACGAGATCGCTCAGCGCAAAGTTGCTCGAGGTGATGTGCAGCGCCGCGTTCGCGTAGCTGCGCAGCTGGCGCGCCGCCTCGTCGGGTTGATTGCGCACCGAGCGTAGAAACTGCCGCACCTCGACGGGATCGGCAGGCACCTGCCAGGCCACGTACGCCTGGACCAGAACTCTGAGTCCTTCGCGCGTGCCCACGTCCTGCAGGCCGGTGGCAGTCGTGCGCAGCCGCAGATCGATCGGGATGCTGCTCTCGAAAGGCGCGGGAAGCTTCCACGCGAGGCCCGGCTGGGTCACGACGCGAACCGGATTGCCGAAACGCGTGATGACGATCGCTTCTCCCGCCGGGACCATGACGATGCAGGCGGCGGCGATCGCCGCGAGCAGAATCAGCGCCGCGACGCCGACGCGCAGCATGACTTTCAGCTGCTCGTCGCGAGTGCCGGGGTCGAGACTGTCAGAGGGTGTATTCGTGAGCATTGGATGGCCGCTTGCGAATGAGTTACGAGTGAGGCGCGCTTCAGCGCTGGGGCTCGGCCTCGGGGCCGGTCGGCGGCTCGGCGCCGCCCGTGGCGATGCCGCCGATCGAGATGTTCCCGCCCGAGAGACCGCTGTTTGATGTTCCGCTCGCGGCGCCACCGGCGCCCGAGGCGCCGTTCTCTGCTTCGCCGAGCGTGACTCCGCCGGTTGCCGCGCCTTCGGCCGCGCTGCCCGATCGCAGATCGAGGAACGATCGTTGATCAGGGCTCAGCCGATCATCGATGAGCGTGAGACGGGTCCTCGCGAGAGCGGCCTCGAGCGCATCCAAGCGGCGTTCGAGAAGGAAGGCTTGCCGGCCGTCGGCATACGCACGGCGGTCGGCCGCGAAACGATACGCCTCGCCATCGGCCGCGTGGGTGAGCTCCGCTGCGCGCGCATCGGCCGCTGCGATGCGTTGATGGGCTTCCTGTTGCGCGATGCCGGCGCGCCGCCTCGCGTAGCCGCGCTCGTTCGAGATGCTGGCAATTGCGTTGACTTGCGCGGCCTGCACCGCGTGATAGGCCGAGGCCGCGCCGGCGGGAGGATGGATCTCCTCGATGAGCACCGAGACGATCTCGATGCCGGCCTGCCGGATCGCGGGCTCGGCCGCGAGCTCTGCTTGCAGCATGCCGGAGACGTTCTCGCGTCGCGCGCCGATCACCTCATCGAGCGTGCGCGAGTTGAAGTAGCGCAGCACCAGGCTGCTCGCGGCCGACTTGATGAGGGATTCGGGGTTCGCAACCGTATAGATCGACTCCTTGGCGGCAGCGTCGGTGAGGCCCACACGATAGAGGACGTAGATCTCCGTGGCCACGCTTTGGAAGCTTTGCGCTCCGGAGCCCGGACTCGGAACCAGGTAATGAGCTTGATCCGCGTGCGCACTCTCCCAGAGCCGG
>DASXNC010000242.1:0-7095 GCA_036495325.1 Steroidobacteraceae bacterium | reverse complement strand
GCCGCGCGCGCGTGCTCACGGGCTTCCTGTTGCACATTGCGTGCTGGCTCGTCGGCGCCGCGGAGCTGTGGGTGCTCTTTGCGCTGCTCGGCGAGCGCGTCGGTGCTTTGCAGGCGCTCGCGATCGACAGCATCGTCGCCGGACTCAGATCGTTCGCCTTCATGATCCCTGCGGCGGCCGGCGTGCAGGAAGCGAGCTTCGTGCTCGCCGGCGCAGCCTTCGGAGTGCCTGCGACTGCTGCAGTCGCCGCCTCCCTCGCGCGCAGGGCCCGGGATCTCGTTCTCGGCGCGACGACGCTCGCGATCTACGCGCTCGTGCGCACGCTCTGCGCGAGCCGGCAGCGCGCGCTCAGCGCGAGCCGATAGCGCACCTTCAGTGCGAGCCGGTGGCGGCGGCGCCCCGCGTCGTCCACACGCTTGGAATGTAATACGGCGCGTTGATGAAGTCGGCTTCCACGGCGCTGATCGCGCCGTTCGTGATCTTGAAGACCTCGAGCCCGGCCCAGGTTTGCGGCTCACGGAATACGGATTTCGTTTGCCGTCCGTCGGTGAGCTTGATCGTGTCGAGAACGCCTTTGTGGTCGATGTACAGGCGCGCCATCACGAGTCCGCGCGCCTCATCGACGAGGAAGTAGTCGCGGCCCCTCACCCGGTCGTTCGCAGCATACATGCCAAGCTTGAAGCCCTGCTCGCAGCCGCCATCGGTTGCCTTCAAACCGTTCTCCAGGCGCAGGCAGGTCGGCGCGAAGACAGTCTTCACCGTGCCGTCATTGTGCTGCAGCGTGTTGTAGTAGCCATCGGCGAGCTTCACGAGCTCCGCGCGCGGGCGGCGCTCGGCAGGCGTCAGAAATGCCGCCAACTGCGGGTCGTGGTGCAAGTGGACATCCTTTCCGAACACTACGGGCGGTGAGCTCACGTACCGGCTCGTCGCAAGGACGTGCTCGATCTCGGTGATCTTGCCGCCGCGGACTCTGAGGCGGATCGCGAGAAAGCCCGGCGTGTCCTTCTGCATGATCGAGGTGTAGACGCCGACTTCGCCCGTCACGGGATCGGAGAACGTGAGCGCCGGCCCGACCTCCTGCGTCACCGTATCCCAGGTGCCGTCAGGGAACTTGAGCATGACGTTGTTCTCGCTGAAACGCACCGACGACGCGATCGGAGCGAGCGAGGGGTCGTGCTTCACGTACGCCTCGCGATACTCATCGCCGATGTGCTCGAGACAGGCTCGATCGCAGTGCGAGCCGGCCGCGGTGGAGGATGCGGCGCCCGCGGCGAGCGCCTCGGCGGAGCCGAAGATGGCAAGACCGGCCCAAACCCCGAGAGCGGCGCGAGCTGCGACGCTCGTCGCGCGTCCAATACCGCCGCTCGCCCATTCACGCTCAGTCTCGAGTCGTCTCATCGTCGCACCCCTCGATCGCCCGGATTCTTGACCTGCGCCGCCCACACGCGCGGGCCATCCGATATTGCCACGATTCCCCCAGCGGCACACCGAGCCTACAATCGGGCGATGGTCGACTTCACCCACGATCCCACCGCGCGGGGATTCTCGGCGCCGGACCGCTTCGAGTCGAATGTCTACGACTGCGAGGTGGCGGGCCACATCCCGCGCGATATGAACGGCGCATTCGTGCGCGTCGGCACCGAGTGGTTGTATCCGCCGCGCTATGCCGACGACTCGATTTTCAATGCCGACGGTTTCGTCGGCCTGTTCCGCTTCAGAGACGGCCTGGTCGACTTCACGGGACGCTGGGTGCACACGGTGCGCTGGGAAAAGAACACCGCCGCCCACCGCCAGCTCTACGGGTATTACCGCAACCCCTTCACCGACGATCCCAGCATCCGCCGCGACACCATCGAGCGGCCGTGGCTGCGCACGCTCGCGAACACGAACGTCATCGCGCACGCCGGCAAGCTCTTCGCGATGAAGGAGGATGGTCCGCCCTACGAGCTCGATCCGGCGACGCTCGCGACCCGCGGACCGATGAGCTTCGGGGGCAAATACCACAGCCAGACCTTCAGCGCCCATCCGAAGATCGATCCGGTCTCGGGCGAGATGATCTGCTACGGGTACGAGGCGACCGGCCTCGCGACGAGGGATGTCTTCCTCTACACCGTCGATGCTCGCGGCGAGATCACCCGCGAAGTGCGTTTCAAGGTTCCCTACGTGAGCATGATTCACGATATCGCGCTCACGCAGAAGCACATCGTCGTTCCCGTCTACGCGTTCACGACGAGCCTCGAGCGGCTCAAGGCCGGGAAGATCCACTGGGCGTGGGACGCGCACCTGCCCACCTACGTCGGCATCCTGCCCCGCGATGGGGAGGCGCGCGATCTGCGCTGGTTCAAGGGCCCGACGCGCTCGATCGTGCACACGTTCAATGCGCGGACCGAAGGCAGCAAGGTCGTCCTCGAATCCCCCGTCACCGAGACCAACCCCTTCCCGTTTTTCCCGGCCGAGCCGGGTGACGGCGATCCGGCATCGGCGCGGCATGGCACGACTATCCGCCGACACGTATTCGACCTCGATTCGGGAAGCGACGGCTACAGCGAGGAGATCGTCACGACACAGCTCGTGAGCGGTCTCGGCCGTATCGATGACCGCTACATCTCGCTGCCGTATCGCTACGGTTACGCCGGCTTCGCCGACGCGGAGCGACCATTCGATGAGGCGCGAGCCGGGAACCCCCGAGGTCGCGTGATGAACTGCTATGGCCGTTTCGACATGCGAACCGGGGCGAAGAGCGCCTATTTCGCGGGCGAGACGCATAGCCTCAACGAGCCCGTCTTCGTGCCGCGCGGCCCCAATAGCCCGGAAGGCGACGGTTATCTCATCGGGGTGGCGAACAACTTGGCGGAGATGCGCTCGGAGCTCGTCATCGCCGATGCGATGCATCTCGAGGCGGGAGACATCGGCCGCGTCATCCTGCCATTCAGACTCGGGCCACAGGTGCACGGCAACTGGATCCCCGCGGAGCGGCTGACGTTTGCGTGAGGACTGACGAGACATGCGCAAGACGCTGATACCGGCTGAAGAGACAGACCGCCGCGCGAGGGACGGAGTGTCCAGGCGCGACTTCATGGGCGGGGTCGCATCGATGGTCGGCGCAGGTGTCGCGCTGCCCGCGCTCGCCGCCCCGACGGATGCGGGCGCCGGCGCGGCGGCTAGCGCCGGCGAGCGCTCCGATGCTGCAGCTGGCAACGAATCCGCCCCCTCGCCGCCGAGCGCGATCGAATTCCCGCGGAACGCACGCGGTTTCAATCAGCCGATGCGCTTCGAAGCGGACATCGGCGACTGCGAGGTCATCGGCAAGATCCCCGCGGACTTCACGGGTGCTTACGTGCGCGTCGGCCCCGAGTTCTATTTTCCACAGCGATATGCGGGCGATGGAGCCGTCAACGGGGACGGCTATATCAACATGTTCCGTTTCAAGAACGGCATCGTGAGCTACCGCAGCCGCTGGGTGCGAACGCTGCGCTGGGAAAACGACCGCAAGGCGCACCGGCAGCTCTATGGCATGTATCGCAATCCGTTCACCGACGATCCCTCGATCCGCGACGAGACGATCGCTCGGCCTTCCTCACGCACGACGGCCAACACGCACACCCTCGCCTTCGCGGGCAAGCTGTTCGCGGTGAAGGAAGACGCGCTGCCCTACGAGATGAATCCGCGCACGCTCGAGACGCTCGGGTCCTACGACTTTCGCGGCCAGTACGACAGCCAGACCTTCTCCGCGCACAACAAGATCGACCCCGTCACCGGCGAGCTGCTCGCCTACGGCTACGAAGCGACGGGCTTGTGCTCGCCCGATCTGTGGGCCTACACGCTCGACAGGACGGGACGCGTGACGCGTCGCTGGCGATTGAAAGTGCCGCAGGTGAGGATGATCCACGACATGGCGGCGACGCAGAAGCACTTCGTCTTCCCCATGGGCCCTTACGTCACGAGCATCGGATGGCTGAAGGAGGGCAACTGCCACTGGGGCTGGGACCCGCGCGAGCCGAGCCTCATCGGGGTGCTGCCGCGCGACGGAGAGGCGAAGGATGTGCGCTGGTTCAAGGGCAAGACCCGCGCGATGATTCACATTCTCAACGCGAAGACCGAGGGCAACGTCGTCACGCTTTATGCCGCGCACGTCGATGGCGCATTCACGCCGTTCGCCCCCTATTTCAAATCGGTCGACGGCTCACCGCTTCAGGGGACGGGCGCGCTGTTCCGCAAGTACACGATCGATCTCGCCTCGTCGCGCGATACCTACGAGGAAGAAGTTCTGTGGGACACCCCGGTTCAGGACATCGCGCGCATCGACACGCGCTTCATGACGCTTCCGAACCGCTACGGCTTCTCGGGCTACAACGATGCGTCGAAGCCTTTCGACGAGCGGCGCGCGGGAATCCCGCGGCGCTTCGCGATGAACTCCTACTGCCGCTTCGATCTCGAAACTCACCGGGTGAGCTCCTACTTCGCGGGCGACGCCCACAGCCTGCAGGAGAGCTGCTTCGTCCCGCGCAAGGGCCGCACCGCCGAGGGTGACGGCTACCTGATCGGTGTGGCGCACAATTACGCGGAGCTGCGCTCCGAGCTCATCATCGCCGATGCGCAGCACCTCGAGGACGGAGACGTGGCACGGGTCATCCTGCCGTTCCGCTCCTCGGGCCTGCACGGCCTTTGGATCGGCGACGACGAGGTCGACTTCGGCTGAGGCCTGATCTGGCGCAGGCTCCGCCCGGCCGGAGGCAGCGCCTCATTTTGCGCGCGGATCTTTCTCGCCGAGACCCGGATAGAAGAGCGCCCGGTTGGACGCTGATTCGTTGAAGACTTTGCGCTGCTCGAAGTACCAGCGCCCCTTGCGCTTGACGAGCACGTCCTCGTAGTGTCCGAAGTACACGAGCTGCACGTCTCTCTGCGGCGTGTTGTTGGTGAGCGCGAACCAGTAGCAGGTCGTGTGCGCCGTGTTGCCGCTCACGTCGATCACGTGATTGAGGATCATGTGGCGCGTGCGCGGGCGGGACGTCGCCCCGGCCGGAGCATTGCCGTGCAGCCGCTCGCTGAAGCCGGACATCGCCTTGCGGATCGCCGCCTTGCCCCGCTCGACGCCGCCCACCCACTCGAGTATGCCGTCATCCGCCCAGGTCGACATGACCGTATCGATGTCGCCGGCATCGACGGCAACCATGTAGCGCGTGGAGAGATTCTCGATCTCGGCGCGATCGTCTGCGTATCCGGCCACTGCGACTCCTGAAAGGCAGCACGAGAGTACGACGCCGAGCGCGAGTATGGCATGCTTCACGGGAATATCTCCGGTGTGAAAGAACAAGCTCAAAGATACACTCGCGATGCCCTCGATCACAGCGTTCATTGCCAGCATTGGCTCGGCGCGCGCGGCCATGACGGCGCTTCTCGTCGCACTCATCGCCATCGCGTTCCCGAGGACCGGCGTTGCGGGCCCTCCCTTTCAGACGGACGATCCGGAGCCCGTGGATCTTCATCATTACGAGTTCTATGTGTTCTCGGCGGTCGACGCCACGCCGCTCGAGACTGATCCGGTCGGTCCCGCCTTCGAGTTCAACTGGGGCGTGCTGCCGAACACCCAGTTCCATGCCGTCCTCAGCTTCGGCGCCATCGTGCCGTCGAACAACCCGGCCTACGCGCCTCTCGGTCAGGGACCGAGCGCGTATGGACTGCTCGACACCGAGATCGGCGTCAAATACCGTTTCATCAGCCAGACCAAGGATCGGCCGGAGGTTGGCACTTTCCTCATGGTCGAAGTGCCGACAGGCAGCTATTCGCGTGGGCTCGGTACCGGGAAAGCCTCATACAAGCTACCCATCTGGATCCAGAAGGATTTCGGACCGTGGACCACTTACGGCGGTGGCGGGTACCAGGTGGTCCCGCAGGACGGCTTCAAGAATTTCCCCTATGCAGGCTGGCTGCTGCAGCGGGACGTGGGCGAGAAATGGACGCTCGGCGGGGAGCTCTGGTACCACGGCCCGGAGGGCATCGCGACACCGCACATTCACTCGTCCACGATGTTCGATTTCGGCGGTTACTACTACTTCCGCAAGCCGGCGTTCCAGCTCTTGTTCGCGCTCGGGCATTCGATCGCCGGCCAGCCGGAAACTTACGCGTATCTCGGGCTTTATTGGACGTGGGGGGGCAAAGAGGCCAAGGAGCCTGCCGCGGCGGACGCTGCGGCAGGACCTGCGTGGTCTTTCGCCGCGCGACCCTCCGCCGCCGCGGGCCGGCCTTACGAGTAACGCGGGGCGCGGGGCGAACGCGCGCAGGGGTCTCCATCAGGAACGCGGTGCAGCCGCGGAGGAGTCTCGCCCAATGCACTGGCAAATCATTCTCCATCGCCGAGCCGGAATGCTCGCGGCGGAACTCGCCGCGGTCGCATTTTTCGCGACAGTCCCCGTTTCGGCACATTCGGCGGACGCTGCGCCGCTCTCCGGACCGCAGCTCATCGAGCGCCTGCGCGCGGGCGGGTGCGTGCTCGTCATGCGCCATGCACGATCGCCCGAGGCGGCTCCCGATGTGCACAGCGCCAAGGCGGACAATCCTCGTCGCGAGCGCCAACTCGATGATGCGGGCGAAGCAGACGCCCGCGCACTTGGCACCGCAATGCGTGCACTTCACGTCATGATCGGGCCGATCTACTCGAGTCCGACCTACCGCGCGCGCGAGACTGTGCGGCTCGCGCGGCTCGGTGAGCCGCAACTGATCGAGCAGCTTTCGGAAGGCAAGCGCGGCATGTCAGGGTCCGCGGAGCGGTCACAGACGGCGTGGCTGCGCCGGGCCGTGGCGCAGGCTCCGCCCGCAGGTAGCAACACACTCATCGTGACGCACACGCCGAATATCGTGAGCGCATTCAGCAACGGTACCTCGGGTATCCGGGCCGGCGAATCACTGATATTCGCGCCCAGTCAGGGAGAGACGCGCCTCCTCGGCCGCATCACGGTTGATGAGTGGCGGAAGCTCACAGGTGAACTCACCCGGTGAGTACCACATGAAACCCGTCCTCGAGCCGCAGCGCGTTGGGGACGCCCGCATTCAGGCAACGGGTCGCCGCGACAAGAATTCCGGCGCAGCTGCGCCGAC
>DASXNC010000241.1:0-2762 GCA_036495325.1 Steroidobacteraceae bacterium | reverse complement strand
TGCGCGAGAGGCTTCCTACAATGCCGCTTCGGCCGCGTCGGGGAGGCGAGGATGGCTCGCAGCGCCGGCGGCATTCGGAGCCTCCGGAACTTTGCCGAACCGCCGCTGCCTTCGCGCGAAGTCGTTCAGCGCCTGCTCGAGTCCTTCCTCGTTGAAGTCGGGCCAGAGGCAGTCCGTGAAATAGAGCTCGGCGTAAGCGCACTCCCAGAGCAGAAAGTCGCTCAGCCGCTTCTCGCCTCCGGTGCGGATGAGTAGATCGACCTCACGCGTGGGCAGGAGAGAATGATTGACCGCGTTCATGCTCGCAAGGAACGCGGACTCCGGCGCGCCCGTATCGGGGACCGCGCGGCGCGCCGCTTCGACGATGCTGTGCCGCGCGGAGTAGTCGACGGCGATCCTCAGATGCAGCCGCGAGCCGCCGGCGGTCATGCGCTCGCTCTCCTCGATCGCGGTCACGAGCTCGGGACCGAGGCGGTCGCGGCGGCCGATCACGTTGAGGCGCACCTGGTTCGCCACGCAGCGGCGGCTCTCGCTCGCGAGGTAGCGCCGCAGGAGCTTCAGAAGCGCATCGACCTCGTCCGCTGGACGCCCCCAGTTGTCGGAGGAGAAGGCATAGAGCGTCAGCGTCGTCACCGTCGAGCGGGCCGCGGCCTCGACGACACGACGCACGGCCTTCGCGCCCTGCACATGCCCGGCCGTGCGAGGCAGCCCGCGCCGAGCCGCCCAGCGGCCGTTCCCGTCCATGATGATGGCCACGTGCATCGTCGGCTCACTCGCGGCGCATGGCTTCGATGACGGCCTCGATGTGCGCGAGATAGCGGTTGAGCGCCTTGCGGCCGGCCCCTGTCAGGCGGTACTCCGATCTCGGTCGCCGTCCTTCGAAGCTCTTGCGGCAGCTGATGTAGCCGGCATCCTCGAGCTTGCGCGCATGCGCGCTCAAGTTTCCGTCCGTCACATCGAACAGTGACTTCAGATCATTGAAGGTGAGCGGCTCGTTCACGGCGAGGGCGCTCATGATTCCGAGCCGTACCCGGCCGTAGATGAGCCGGTCGACCTCGGCGTCCTCCGCATCGAAGGCGAGCACCGGTCCCGGGCGGGCCTTCTGCGACTCGCGCGGGCCGCCGTGTGGTGCCGCATCTTGGCGCTTGCGCGCGCCGGCTCTAGCGTTCATGTCGTGTCCACCCGATCAGAATGCCGAAGGTAAGATGCAGGCCGCCGAATCCTGCGCCGAGGAAAAGATTTCCGTAGCTGGGTGGCAGCGCGAGCGCGCAGACGCCGAGCGCCGCGAACGCGACGCCCATGACTCCCACGAGGCGGATGGTCTGCGTGCTCGCGGCAGCGACGCCGCAACCGTAGAGGAGGAGCCAGACTCCCGGGATCATGTCCGGCGCGCCGTGCCGCCAGAGCGCAAACGTGATGACGGCGCCTGCGGCGAGCGGCGGGCACAGGCACAGCAGAAAGCGCCGTGCCGGTCCGCGATAGAGCGCGCTGCTCGAGCGCACGGCCTGGTGCACCATGAGCGCGCTGCCGCTCACGAGTGCCGTGAGGCTGGCGCCGAGCCAGATGTCGAGCCAGTGGCTCGCGAGCGCCGGCCGCGCGGCGAGCACGGCGGCGAGGAGCCCGACCGAGCCCATGGCTACGCCGGCCGAGCCCGGCACCGCGAGCAGGCGCGCGGCGTCCATCGAGGCGCGGATGTAGCGCAACGTGCCGAGCGCGTGCGCATCGAGCGCGACGGTGTTGCCGTCCGGAGCCTCCGGTCGCACGGTCGCTTTACGCATGCGCCCGAATGTAGGCAAGAGGGGCTACAGCGTCAAGTTCTCTGCGTCGCAAAGTGGAGACGGGTCACAGCGCCGAGCTTGGCTCACACACGGATGAGAACTCGGCCCCGGGCTCAGCCCTTGACCATGCCGACCATGTAGTCGACTGCTTCCTTGATCACGGCGTCGGGAATGTCGATGCGTCCGCCCTTGGCGGGCATCGTGCCCTTCTTACCCGTGAAGCCGTGGAGCGCATGCTCGTACAGGGTCGGTTTGCCTTCCGCGATTCGCGGACCCCATGCGGCCGCATCGCCAGCCTTCGGCGCGCCCGCGATGCCCATGGCGTGGCAGGCGGAGCACACGTCCTGGAACGCTTGCTGCCCGTTCTTCGGGACGGGCAGCGCGCTGCCGGCCTGACCGGCCGGCTTCGTCGGGGCGATCGCTAGCGCGGCATTGTCCTGCCCCGCTATCGCCTCGCGCGAGAACGGCTGGATGCGCTCCGTGACGCTCGTCAGGTAGTCCGGCTCGCCATAGACCTCCTTGTCCTGCGTCTGTCCCGCGACGATCCGCGACAGCGCAAACAGGAAAATCGCCACACCGACCAGCAGGCCGATCACGAGACTGAAAACGTTGAAGAAATGGGTGTCCTGCTTGCTCACGGCCTGCCCGATCCCGCTGATGCGACGTCCCCGATTGGGGCGCGGCAGTATAGCGGAAATGGCGCGCCCGACTGGATTCGAACCAGCGACCTGCAGCTTCGGAGGCTGCCACTCTATCCAACTGAGCTACGGGCGCGCGGCGCGGCTGAGCGCCCAAGGGTATCACGGACAGTTGAACAGGCTGATCTCGTTCGGCATACCGAGCGGCTCGGGGCCGCGCGCGCACAGCCGCCTCATGCGCGATGCGAACGATGCTGGTGATCGAAAGCGGCGAGGTCGTCGATCAGCTGCATGAGCTGCTCGTGTCCGCCCGCCTTGCCGACATCGGTGGAATAATTGCCCCCGA
>DASXNC010000240.1:0-5129 GCA_036495325.1 Steroidobacteraceae bacterium | reverse complement strand
GACGGACATCGGCATGCCACTCGAGGATGGCTATTCGCTCGTCCGTAAGCTCCGGCGCGCCCCTTTCGGGGAGCGAGTGGTCGCCATCGCGCTCACCGGATATGCCTCACCGGCCGATCGGGACGCGGCGATGCAGGCGGGCTTCGACGTGCACGTCGCGAAACCGGTGGACTTTGATGATTTCGTGCCGCTCATCGCGCGCATGACGCAGGCGACACGCGGCGCCCGCGATCATTGAAAGCGGAGCCCGCCGCTCCGATTCAAATACCGGATTGCCAGGTACTCGGCATTCCGGCCGCGCCGATCGCGCCCTCGATCGCGAGGCAGGCGTCGCGCGCTTCCGGCTGCGCCCGCAGGCTCCTCGCGATGGAGTTGAGGAAAGTGCACACGAGGGCCGTATTGGGATGGCCAGTGTGCAGCTCCGCCTCAACGCGATCGATCAGTTCCACGACATCCTCCTGATCGCAGCTCGGAAAGGTCATCGTGAGGACGGCCTGTTGAACTGCGGTCAGGGCCTGGTGTATCGAATCCAGGTGCTCCCCGTTCATGCCTTCATTAGAGCGCCAACCGGCCGCCGCTTGCAAGATGCGCGATGGCGAGGGCGCCCGGTACGGGCGGAAAACATACGCGCAAAAAAAGAGCGGGCTGGTCGCACCACAGCCCGCCAAACGGGGGGTCTTCGGTTCGAGCGCCGACAGTCGCCGCGACGCTCCGAATTCACGGCCGGATGACGCAATGCGTGTTCCCGGCGAGACTTCAAATGCAATCGACGTGCCAGGTAATCGAGACGCGCGGGACCGCTGTCCCCGGAGGGACGCTGCGGCTCGGGCACAGTTCGTGCTCGAGGTGCTGCACCCATGAACTGCGAGACGCGCATGCCCATCGAGGACACGATCCGAACATTGAATCGTCTCATTCGCGTCTGTCGCGACGGCGAGGACTTTTGCGGCGCGGCAGCTCGCGGGGCGGCGGCTGCCGAGCTCGGCTCCGTGTTGCGTCTCCGAGGCGAGGAGTGGGACCGGCTCGGCGATGAGCTGCAAGCACTTGTTTTATTGCTGCGTGGGGATCCGGCCACATCGGCTACGCTTGCGGCGCGCGTGCGACACTGGGGCCTCGGCGCGCGCCTCGCGGTGCTGGGACCGGCCGATGCTACGATCATTGCTGCCTGGCAAGACATCGAGCGGCAAGCCGAGGCGCGCTACCTCGAAGCGATCGAGGGTTACCTCCCCGAACGCATCCGACGCACCGTAAGCCTGCAGGCGGACCGCGTCGTAGGCCGCGCGGAGCGGATGGGAGACCTCCTCGGACACTTCGCGTTGCACTCACCGAGCCACTGAGTTACTGTAGAATTTACAATCTTGGCTAAAATGTACTCGACCAGGAGGCTCGGGTGGCTGGTGGTGGCCGCTACAGCGGCGTTAGGGGCCGCAGGGCGGGTTCCCGCCCAGGACCTCTCGGGCGCGACGGCCAAAGCGCACCGGGGCTGACTCCTTGAAAGCGGTGCTTTGCCTCGGCGCGGGCGTCGCGGCGGGAGTGTCTGCCGCAAGGCTGGGCGTCGTTCCGCCGCTCGAGCTCGAGCATGCGCGCACGGTGCAGGTTCTCATCGAGACCGGCCTGGTCGTCGGCCTGTTCTGCACCGGACTTAAGCTCACCGCTCCGCTCGATGCAGCCCACTGGCGGCTGCCGCTGCGCCTCGTTGCGATTACGATGCCGGCGACCGCCGCGCTCACGGCCGGGGCAGCGCGTGTGCTCCTCGGATTGCCGATCGAGGATGCGATCTTCCTCGGGGTCATTCTCGCCCCAACCGATCCCGTGCTCGCGGCCGGCCTCGAGCAACCGAATCCCGAGAGCCACGGCGCTGCGCGCTTCGCGCTTCTGGCCGAAGGCGCGCTCACCTCGAGCCTCGCGCTGCCGTTGCTGATGCTCGCTATCGGTTTCGCAGGAGAGCGCGACCTTGGCCCGCTTGCCGCGCGGTGGCTGGCGCTCGATCTCATCTGGGCTGTCGCGGGGGGCGCCCTGCTCGGGGCGCTCCTGGGCACGTTCGGCGCGCGTGCGCTCGTGCGTCTCGATGCGCGAGCGGAGACCGGCTGGCTCGCGCTGCTCTTTGCCGCGAGCGTGCTCGCATCGAGCTATGGTGCGGCGCTGATCGTGCAGGTCAACGGATTCGCGGCGGCGTTTTGCGCAGGTATCGTCTTCGTGCGCGGAGGCATCGTCTGGCGCGGCGGACGGCTCGCCTGGGGCGGCGGCTCGCGCCCGGGCCGGCTCGCTCGGCAGCTCGCTTCCGGAGTCGATCGAATCGAGTATCTGCTCGAGATCGCGGCTGTCCTGCTCATCGGCGTGCTGCTCGCGAACTCCGCGGCGCGCCCGGCGCTCGTGTTGTTTGCGTTGTTGATGATCGTGGCCGTGCGTCCACTTGCTGCTCGGCTCGGCATCGGCCCCGCAGCGCACGTACGGTTTTCCGGCGAGCGAGGGGGCGGTCCCGAGGCACGGGAGCCGCGCAGTGATCGCCAGGCGCTCGCCTGGTTCGGCGTGCGCGGGATCGCTTCACTTTATTACCTTTCCCTGGTCCTCGAGGGACCCGCGGTCGCCAACGGCGGCGATCTTGTCGCGATCACCCTCGTGGTGCTCGCGACTTCCGTTGCGCTGCACGGGCTCACCGCTTTGCCGGCCGGCAAGCGGCCCGCGGGAGCGCAGGGATCGCGATAAGATGGACGACAGAATTAGTTTTGCGAGGCTGACATGGCACATGCGCTGATAGTCGATGACGATCCGGATGTCGTGGAATGGCTGCAGGAAGTGGCACGCATGGAGGGCTTCACGATCGCGCGCGCCCACTCCCTTCGGGAGGCGCGTATCGAGCTCGGCCGCCAGCGCCCCGATGTGCTGCTCACCGATTTGAGGCTCCCCGACGGAGAGGGAATCGAGCTCGTGCGCGAGCTCGAAAAGCCGGATGCGACTGAAGTGATTGTCGTCACGGGACATGCGACGGTCGACAGCGCCGTCGCCGCGCTTCGCGCGGGGGCCAGCGACTATCTCGTCAAGCCCGCGGACCTCGAGCGTGTGCAGGCCGTGCTGCGCCACGCAAAGAAGACCTCGGCCCTGCAACACGAGATCGTAGAGCTGCGCGACGAGCTGCGCAGGCTCGGCCGCTTCGGACGCATCCTCGGCAGCTCGCGCTGCATGCAATCGCTCTACGATCAGCTCTCGCGCGTCGCGCCGACTTCGGCGACGGTGCTGCTGATCGGCGAGAGCGGCACCGGCAAGGAGCTCGCGGCGCAAACGCTGCACGAGCTCTCGCGCCGGCGGGATGCGCCGTTCATGCCGCTCAACTGCGGTGCCGTCGCCCCGCAGCTCATCGAGAGCGAGCTGTTCGGACACGAGCGCGGCAGCTTCACCGGCGCCGACCGGCAGCACAAGGGCTTCTTCGAGCGCGCGAACGGCGGCAGCATTTTCCTCGATGAGATCACCGAGATGCCGATGGAGCTGCAAGTGAAGCTGCTACGGGTGCTCGAGACCGGCGTCTTCACGCGGGTCGGCGGCACGCAGCAGATCTCGAGCGACGTGCGCGTCATTGCGGCGACCAATCGCGAGCCGGACAAGGCGGTGGGAGACGGCAAGCTGCGCGAGGATCTCTATCACCGGCTCAACGTATTTCCGATCCGACTGCCGCCGCTGCGCGAGCGCGGCTCGGATATCGAGCAGCTCGCGCAGTACTTCCTCGACGAGCTGAACCGGATCGAGGCCACCCACAAGGCGTTCTCGCGCGACACACTGGCGCGCCTCTATCAGCACAACTGGCCAGGGAACGTGCGCGAGCTGAAGAACTACGTGCAGCGCGCCTACATCATGGCCGACGATCAGATCGAGTGCGATCTCGGCGCGCCCGAAGCGGCGCCGAAGAGCGACGACAGCACCACCATCACGATCCGCGTCGGCACGCCGCTCGAGGAGGTCGAGCGCCGGGTGACGATGGCGACACTCGCCTACTGCGGCCACGTCAAACGCAAGGCGGCGGAGATTCTCGGTGTGAGCCTCAAGACGCTCTACAACCGGCTCGAGGCCTATAATGGCAAGGATGGGACGAGCGCCGGTCCTGGCGCCCCGGGAGATGCGACCCACGGGGACGCCACGCACTGAGCCGGGCAGCCCGGGGGCCGCAGATTGCGCCCCGCGGGCATGAGCCTTGCTCGAGGCACTGTCGGCGCTTTCTGACAGCAGTTTGAGACCACCGGGGCGCCAGAGCTGCCCCGGGGCGCCTATCTCGCGCGCGCCGAGGCGGCTACGCTGCCCTCGAGCCGTCATCCGGCGCGCGGCGCATCTCGATCGGGGTCATGCCAGCCACACGCATCGCAGTAGTCGACGATCACCAGCTCGTCCGGATCGGATTGAAGCAGATCGTCGACGCACAGGCGGATTTCGCGTGGGCGGGCGAGGCCAGTACCGGTCGCGAAGCGCTCGCGCTGCTGCGCAGCTCGCCGGTCGACGTGCTCCTGCTCGATCTCTCGCTGCCCGATATTTCCGGGCTCGACGTGCTGCGCCAAGTGCGGGCGCATCACGAGACGGTGGCGACGCTCGTGCTCTCCGCCTATCCGGAGATGCAGTACGGACTCAACGTGCTGCGCGCCGGGGCGAGCGGGTTCGTGAGCAAGACTGCCGACGAGAGCGAGCTGTGCCGGGCGATCCGAGCGGCCGTGCGCGGCGGGCGGTACGTGAGCCCCGAGCTCGCGGAGGTCCTCGTGAGCGGCATCCAGGGAGGGCCGGGAGAGCCTCGGCACAGCGTGCTCTCGGAGCGGGAGTTTCAGATCTTCTGCAAGCTCGCTGAAGGCAATAGCGTGTCGGAGATCGCGGGGAAGCTCTTCTTGAGCGTCAAGACGGTAAGCACGTACCGCGCGCGGATCCTGGAGAAGATGGGCATGAAGACCAACGCGGACATCACGTATTACGCAATCAAGAACAATCTCGTGCAGTGACCGTAGCCGCCATGACGCTGGAGCAGGCACGGCCGCGGGGGCTCGATGAGGCGCCGGGGGCGGCGCGTCGGATTCTTCTCGTCGAGGACTCCGCGGTCCTGAGCCGCCGCCTCGTCGAGCTGCTCTCCGAACCGGGCCGCCTCACGGTCGCCGCGCAGG
>DASXNC010000239.1:0-3130 GCA_036495325.1 Steroidobacteraceae bacterium | reverse complement strand
ATCATCTCGGCGAGCGGCTTCTCTCGCTCGGAGCGGGCGCAGCGGCCGAGCGGCTGCAGCTCGCGCACGCGGGGTTCTACGAGCTGCACCTCGCGAACGGCCGGCGCGACCTGATTGCCGTCAATCCCGACCGGAGGGAATCGGATCTCGCGCCCATCACCGATGAGGTGCTCGCGCTCTGGCGGGGCAGCGCGCGCTCGGGCGAGCAGGCGGCGGCATCTGCGAGCGCGCCCGGACCACGCGAGGCGCAGGCCGGAGCGGGGGCACTCGAGGAGCCCTACATGCGGTCGCGGCACGATCTGTGGTGGTACGCTATGGCGGTGCTGCTTGCCGCTGTCCTCGCAGAGTCGGTGGCCGGCAGCCGGTATCTCGGCACTCGTCGGGAGGCCTCTTGACCGCACGGGCGGAACTGCGTTCGTACCTCGAGCAGCTGGGGCGCCGGCTCCGCACCAATGCGCTCTTGAGAGGCGTGGCCGTACTCGCCTCCGCGGCGCTGCTCGCGACGGTCGTGCTCGTCGCCCTCGCGAATCGTTTCGCATTCTCAGCGGGAAGCGTGTGGAGCGCGCGCGGCGCGCTGTGGCTCGCGCTCATCGCGAGCGCCGCTTTCGGGCTCGCCTTGCCACTCTGGCGTCTCACGCGCCGCCGCTTCGCCGGACGAGCCGAGCAGTCATTCCCGCAATTCGAACAACGGCTTCTCACCTTCACCGAGCGCGACCGCGACGGTGAGCCCTTCCTCGAGCTGCTCGCGGCGGACACGTTGCGGATCGCGCGGACCGCGAGTCCCAAGCACATCGTGCCGGATGCGATGCTCGCCGCGCTCGCAGGGGTCGCGCTCGCCTCTCTGGCGGTGCTGATCTGGCTGGTGCGGGCAGGCCCTGGCTACTGGGGCTACGGTGCAGCTGCGCTGTGGACGGGCATGCCGCCGACCCCGCCTTATTCGATCCGAGTGATACCGGGCGACGCCGCCGTGCGGCGCAACGGCGACCAGCTCGTCGTCGCAGAGCCGTTCGGTGTTCAGGCCTCGCAGGTCCGCCTGCATGCCCGGATCGGCCGCACATCCCGCTGGGAGTCCGTCGCGATGGAGCCGCAGCCGAGCGGATCGGGTTATGAGTTTCTGCTGGCCGGCATCCCGGACGATGTCGAGTACTACGTCGATGCGGGACCGGTGGCTTCGCGGCACTTTCGGCTGCGTGTCGCGGACGTTCCGGTGGTGAAGCGCATCCGCGTGCGATTGCACTATCCCGAGTGGACGAAGCTCGCGGACACCGCCGACGGGCGCGGAGGCGATGTGCGCGCCGTTGCCGGGACCGAAGCTTCGATCGAGGTGACGACCGACCGACCGATGGTGAACGGCGAGCTGATGCTCGACGACGGGCACGAGTTCGCGCTGAGCGGCCGCGGAATGCGCGACGGCGATGTCTACCGCGGAACGATCCGGATCGCGCAGAACGGCGCATATCACGTCGCGGCGCGTGTCGCCGGCAGGGCCGTGCGGATATCCGAGGACTATTTCATCGAAGCGGCCGAGGTGCAGCCGCCGCAGGTCGCAATCGTCCGGCCGGGCGGCGACTATCACGCGAGCCCGATCGAGGAGGTGACGGTCGGCACGACGGCGTCGGATCCGTTCGGTCTCGCGGGCCTCGTGCTGCACTATTCCGTGAACGGTTCCACCGAGCGCACCGTATCGCTCTTGCCGGCCTCCGGTGCGAAGCAGGCGAGCGGAACCACCGTGATCAGCCTCGAGGCGTTGAAGGCTTCCCCGGGCGATGTCGTGAGCCTCTATGCCTCCGCCAAGGACGCGCGGTCCGAGTCGCGGACGGACATCGCGTTCATACAGGTCGATCCCTTCGAGCGGGAGTTCTCTCAGTCCCAGCAGGCCGGCGGAGGCGGAGGCGGATTCGGCAGCGGACAGGCGCAGATCACCGAGCGCGAGAAGGAGATCATCTCGGCCACGTGGAAGCAGGCGGGTCTCGAGAGCCCGCTTCCGCGGCAGGCGGCCGAGCAGGCGAAGTTCCTCTCCGAGGCGCAGGGCACGCTGCGCTCGCAATCCCAAGCGCTCGCAGGCCGTGTGCAGCTCCGCGATCTGAGCTCCGGCAACGAGACGATCGAGCGCTTTCAACAGGAGATGAGTGCGGCGGCCGATGCCATGGAGCCCGCCGCTCGGATGCTGGAGAGTGAGCGTTGGCGCGATGCGCTTTCGCCCGAGCAGCAGGCTCTGCAGCATCTGCTGCGCGCGGAGGCGACGTTCCGGCAGATCCAAGTGGCGTTCGGCAGCGTCGGGGCCGGCGGCGGCGCGCCGAATTCCGCGGGACGCGATCTCGCTAGCCTCTTCGATCTCGAGCTCGACCAGCAGAAGAACTCCTACGAGACGCGCCAGGATGCGGAGTCCAGCAGCGGACGCGCCAACAAGCTCGATGATGTGCTGCGTCGGCTCGATGACGTCGCACGCCGACAGCAGGCATTGGCCGCTGCGGGCGCGGCGAGCACGGCCGAGCAGCGCTGGCAGGAGGAGATGTTGAGACGCAATGCGGATGAGCTGCGGCGGGAAGTCGAGCAGCTCTCGCGCAACGAGGCAGGTGCAAGCGGCGCATCGGGCAGCGCCTCGGGGTCCCAGACGGGTGCGGCGAATGCCAATGCGGCCAACGCCGCCAATGCGGCGAGTGCGGCCGCTGCGGCGCAGCGTTTGCGCGAGGCCGAGGAGGACATGCGGCGTGCGGTGGACCAGCGCGATGCGGCCGGTGCCCGGAGCGCCGCGGAGCGGCTGCGCGAGGCCCTCGCCCAGCTCGGAGGGCTGAAGCAGGAGGAGTCGGAATCGCAGCTCGATGCATTGAGCCAGGAGGCTGGGCGCCTCGCGAACGAGGAGCATCGACAGGCTGCGCGCATGCACGCGGCAGGGGGCGGGGCCCGCGTGGCGGGTCAGCCCGGCCTCGGCGGCATGCCGGGCTCACGAGGGCTGCCGGACAGCGAAGACTTCCCGTCTCCCGGTGGGTCACGAGGGTTCGGTCCTGGGCAGCAATGGGGCCGCGGCTCTCGCGGACCTGGTGGGCTCGCCGCGTCTCGCGGCGCACCGGGAAGCGGCGATCTTCAATCTCTGATCGCCGAGCGGCAGAAGCTCGCAGACGATCTCGCG
>DASXNC010000238.1:0-4162 GCA_036495325.1 Steroidobacteraceae bacterium | reverse complement strand
CGGCGGACGAGTCGTGCGCGCGCCGCGTCTGATGCACGGCAAGACCTCCGCGATGACGCATGATGGCCGCACGATTTTCGCCGGGCTGCCGCAGCCCTGCGAGGTCGGCCGCTATCACTCCCTGATCGCCGCGCCCGAGCGCATGCCCGCCGAGCTCGAAGTGAGCGCAGTCACCGCGGAGGGGGAGATCATGGGTGCGCGGCATCGCACGCTCGCGGTCGAAGGCGTTCAGTTTCATCCGGAGAGCATTCTCACGCCGGACGGGCCGCGGCTATTGGAGAACTTCCTCGCGCAGTCGGGCGGACATCGCACGAGCGAGCCGCGCGAATCGCACGAGTCGGCCGCGAGAGCCACGCTCGCGGCGAGCGACGTCGCTTCCAATGTCGCCTCTTCGTAAATCGCTCGAGCGGCTGCTCGACCGGCAGGACCTTGCCGAGAGCGAGGCGGAGGCACTGCTCGTCGAGCTCACGCAGACCGAGACCTCTCCCGCGGTGGCCGGTGCCGTGCTTGCAGCGCTGCGCGTGAAGGGTATCGTCGCCGACGAAGTTCGGGGGTTCGCAAAGGGTATGCGCCGGCTCGCACGCAGGCCGCGCATGGCTGCGGGCCTTCGCGCCATAGATGTAGTCGGAACGGGAGGCGACGGCTCAGGCAGCCTCAACATCTCGACCGGAACGGCGCTGCTCACCGCAGCCTGCGGCATTCCCGTCGTCAAACATGGCAACCGCTCGATCTCGAGCCGCGCCGGCAGTGCCGACGTGCTTGAAGCCCTCGGGATGCGCCTGCCGCTCGATGAGCAGGCGGCGCCGGAGTGTCTCGCGGCGGCGCGGTTCACGTTCCTGTTCGCCCCGTACTACCACCCGGCGATGAAGGCGCTCGCCCCTGTGCGGACCGCACTTGGCGTGCGCACCGTCTTCAACCTGCTCGGGCCGCTCACCAATCCCGCCGAGCCACTGCTGCATGTGATTGGCGCGCCTCGGATCGAGGAGGCACGGCTCATGGCGGAAACGCTCGCCGGCATGCCGATCGAGCGGGCGTTCGTGATTCATGG
This sequence comes from Steroidobacteraceae bacterium, assembly GCA_036495325.1. Lineage (GTDB taxonomy): Bacteria > Pseudomonadota > Gammaproteobacteria > Steroidobacterales > Steroidobacteraceae > JASHUC01. The sequence goes on along the minus strand of DASXNC010000238.1, from coordinate 3,114 downwards.
TGCGGAGGGCTGGGATGAGCCGACACCCATCGGTCCGTTCACGCTCTTCGACGTGCGGGCTGGAAAGGTGAGCGTCGAGATGCGATCAGCGGCCGATTACGCCCTCGCCGACTGTGCGCGCAGCGGGCTCGCCGGCGGCGATGCCGCGCACAACGCGCGCGCGCTTCGAGCGGTGTTCGCGGGCGAGGACCGCGGCCCGCACCGCGATTGTCTCCTGCTCGGTGCGGCGCTCGCGCTCGAAGTCGCGGGGGCTGCGCGGTCGCGACGCGAGGCGCTCGAGCAGGCGAAGCAGGCGATCGACGGGGGCGCGGCCGCTCGAGTCCTCGAGGCCGTCGTCGCGTTCGGCAAAACGCCGGGAGACCCGTCGTGAGGAGCGAAGGCTTTCTCGAGCGCATGGCGTCGAGCAGCGCGGCGCGCGTCGCGGAGGCGAAAGCACGTGTCAACGAGCGCGAGCTGCGCGCTCGAGCACTCGATACACGGCAGCCGCCGCCACTCGAGCTGGGGGCGGAGGGCTTCGATCTCATCGCGGAACTGAAACTCCGCTCGCCGGCTGCGGGACGGCTGGCCGCGCCAGGTGAGGGCGGCTCTGTGGACGAGGTGGCGGCGCGCGTGCGGGACTATGTGCACGGCGGCGCTGCCGCGGTGTCCGTGCTTACCGAGCCCGCGCGATTCGATGGATCGCTCGAGCACCTCGAGGCCGCGACGCGTGCGCTCGAAGGGCTGAGTCCGCATGACGCACCGGCCGCGCGCCGCGTGCCGGCGATGCGCAAGGACTTTCTCGTCGATCCTTACCAGGTGCTGGAGGCGCGCGCCGCGGGCGCGGGCGGCGTGCTCGTGATACTGCGCATGCTGACCGAGGGCGCGGCTACCGCGCTGCTCGACTGTGCGCGCGAGCTCGGGCTCTTCGTGCTGCTCGAGGCGTTCGACGAGGCAGACATCGAGCGCGCGCATGCGATCGTCGAGTCGCACGGCGATGCCGCCCACGGCCCACTGCTCGTGGGCCTCAACTGCCGGGATCTGGACACGCTGCAAGTGGTCCCGGGTCGCCTCGAGGCGCTCGCCGCCACTCTGCCCGCGAGTGTTCCGCGCGTCGCCGAGAGCGGCGTCGCGTCTGCGAAAGATGCGGCGCGCGTCGCCGCGGCAGGCTACGACCTGGCCCTTGTCGGCAGCGCTCTCATGGGCGCGAGGGTGCCGGCGGAGCTCGTCCGCGATTTGCTCGTCGCGGGCCGCGGCGCCAGGCGCGACGCGGAGCGCCGCGGAGAAGAGCGGTGATCGGTGCGCAGCGGGTCGGCGCGTGGATCAAGATCTGCGGCATGACCACGCCCGAGGCGGTCGACGCAGCCCTTGCGGCGCGAGTCGATGCGATCGGATTCGTGTTCTCGCCATCGCCGCGGCAGTTGACGCCTGAGGCCGCCGTACGCCTCGCAGCACCCGCGCGTGGGCGCGCGCTGTGCGTCGCAGTCACGCGGCATCCCGATCAGGCGTTGCTCGATGAGATCCTCGCGCGGTTCGCACCGGATCTCTGGCAGAGCGACTGGGAGGATGTCGCCGGGTTGCGCGTGCCGCAGAGTCTCACCGTGCTGCCCGTGCTGCGCTCGGGCGGCGGTGCGGGGGCCCGGCTGCCTTCAAAGCTCCCGTCGCGGCTGCTTTATGAAGGCCCGGCGAGCGGTGCCGGCGAGGCCTGCGATTGGTCGAGCGCCCGGGAGCTCGCGCGGCGTACGGAGCTGATTCTGGCCGGCGGGCTCGATGCGGAATCGGTCGATGCGGCGATCGCCTCCGTCGAGCCCTTCGGGGTCGACGTGTCGAGCGGCGTCGAGGCGCGTCCCGGCATCAAGAGTGCGGAGAAGATCGTGCGATTCGCCGAGGCGGCGCGGACGGCGTTCGGCGCAGGGCGTGGCGCGCGGGTGTTCAAACAGGAGGATCTCAAATGAGCCTGGAGCTCGCCCAGAAAGACAAGGAACGGCTGCTCGCGGAGGAGGTGGCCGGGCGGCTGCCCGACGCCCGCGGCCGATTCGGACCGTTCGGGGGACGCTACGTACCCGAGACACTGATTCCTGCGCTCGAGCGGCTCGAGCAAGGCATCCACGAAGTGCTGCATCGCGAGGACTTTCAAGCTGCCCTCGCGGGCGAGCTCCAGACGTGGGTGGGACGGCCGACCGCGCTCACGAGGGCGGCTCGCCTATCGGAACGGTGGGGCGCGGAAGTCTGGCTGAAACGCGAGGATCTCGCGCACACCGGAGCGCACAAGATCAACAATGCACTCGGGCAGGCGCTGCTCGCTCAACGGCTGGGTGCAAAGCGCATCGTTGCGGAGACGGGCGCCGGACAGCACGGCGTCGCGAGCGCAGCGGCGTGCGCGCGGCTCGGCTTGCCGTGCGTCGTCTACATGGGCGAGGTGGACATGGAACGGCAGAGGCCTAACGTCGGCCGCATGCACCTGCTCGGCGCGAAGGTCGAGCCCGTCCGCTCGGGCGACCGCACACTCCGCGCAGCGATCGACGAGGCGCTTCGCGACTGGGTGTCCGATCCGCTCAACACCTACTATCTGCTCGGTTCGGCCGTCGGCCCGCATCCGTATCCATACCTCGTTCGCGAGCTGCAAGCCGTCATCGGCCGCGAAGCCCGCGCTCAAATGTTGAAACAGGCGGGCGCCCTGCCCGATGCGGTGATGGCCTGCGTCGGGGGCGGCTCGAATTCGATCGGCCTGTTCCACCCCTTCGTCCCGGATCGTACCGTCGAGATCGTCGGGATCGAGGCGGGCGGCCGTGGCTCCGGGCTCGGGGACAACGCGGCGACGCTCTCGTACGGGCGGCCCGGCGTGCTGCACGGCTGCTACTCGATGCTGTTGCAGGACGAGCACGGCCAGGTCGAGGAGACGCATTCGGTCTCAGCCGGACTCGATTACTCCGGCGTCGGACCCGAGCACGCATTCCTGCTGCTCACCGGACGCGCCCGTTACGAGGCAGCGAGCGATGAGGAGGCGCTTCAGGCGGTGAAGGAATGCTGCGAGTGCGAGGGCATCCTGCCCGCGCTCGAGAGCGCTCACGCGCTCGCCGGCGCCAAGCGCTGGGCAGCGATTCATCGCGGTGGACGGATCCTGCTCGGTCTGTCCGG
>DASXNC010000237.1:0-2237 GCA_036495325.1 Steroidobacteraceae bacterium | reverse complement strand
CGCCCAACTGCGGCGAAGTCCATAGAACCGACGGATGCTGAAGTACCAGTAGACCGGCAGGACGAAGAAGCCGGTCATGCTCTGCAGCATACCCTCGGCGTAGGCGAGGCGAGCACCGTCAATCCATAGAATGAACAGTTGCCCGAATGCGTTGATGAGAAGATAAAACGTCAAAACATTGAGCGCGAGTACGAGGTGCTCCAAGTACCGGCGTTTGAGCCGCGCAAAGATCAGCCGTTGAAAAAGCGCTACGAAGAGATAGATGACGAAGGTTCCCGCCTCGCTTAGCCACTTTGCTCGGGCGGCAATCCGTGCTTCGACAGCTGGATCCGACCAGGCGATCGAGGCGCGTGCGTGCAGCAACCGCTCCAGAAGGTGGGTGGGATCGACGAGCGCCGCGCGCTCAGGTAGCGAAAGCTGATCCGCACCTGTCAGACCAGCCGTAACCGCGTAGGCGATAAAAACAATCAGATACAAGCGCAGCGGCCCGACAAACGGCTGCCGTCGGCCCGCAACAAAATCTTCAGCAAGCTGCCCGGGCCGCGTGAAGAGACTCTTGAGCGTACGCGGGAGCTTGCCGTCCAGGTGGAAGAGCTGGTGTGGCAGCTCCTCTAAGAGATAGTGCCGCCAGTCGAGATCAGCGCTTTCAAGCGTTTTCTCGCCGCACTGCGCACAGAATCGCCCGCTGAGCGGGGTGCCGCAGCTGGCACAGGCCGCACGCAAGCTGGCCCTAGCCCCACACTTCCCGCGCCACCTCGACGATGCGCGCGAGCTTCGCGAACTGCTCCTCGCTGCTCATCGTCGCACCGGCGATTCCGCTCGAGAAACCGCATTGCGGGCTCAACGCAAGCTGCTCGAGCGGTAAGAATCGGCTCGCCTCCTCGATCCGCCGCATGAGCTCCTCGCGAGACTCGAGCCGCGGCCGCTTCGTGGTGACGAGCCCGAGCACGACCATCTTTCCGCGCGGCACGAGCTTGAGCGGCTCGAAGCCGCCCGCACGGTCGGAGTCGTACTCGAGGAAATAGCCGTCGACGTTGATTTCATTGAAGAGGACTTCCGCGACCGGCTCGTACCCGCCCGAGGCCATCCAGTTGCCCGCGAAATTCCCGCGGCACAGATGCAGGCACACCGCCATGTCGCTCGGGCGGTCGTGGATCGCCGCGTTGATGAGCCGAGCGTAGGTTCGCGGCAGGATCGTCGGGTCCTCGCCGATGTTCCGCCGCACGTCCTCCCGCAGCACCGGATCGCAGAGGTACGCGAGGTTCACCTCATCGAGTTGCAGGTACCGGCAACCCGCGGCCGCGAGATCCGCGATCTCCTCGCGGTAGACCTGCGCCAGGTCTTGATAGAATCCTTCTAACTCCGGGTAAGCCTTCGCATCGATCCCCTCGCGGCCACCGCGGAAATGCAACACGCTGGGGGAAGGAAGAGTGATCTTCGGCGCCGCGTGCGCGATCGAGCACAGGAATTTGAAGTCCTCGACGAAGATCGGCTGCGGGCGGCTCACCTTCCCCGTCACGCGCACGGTGTGCGGGCGCCCCTCCGTGTCGCCCTTCTCGCTGTGGAATCGGATACTGAAGCGCGGCGTCGCCGGCTCGACGTTCGCGATCTTCAGCACGAAATCCGTCTGCCACGACCCTCGATTGAACTCCCCGTCGGTGACCGCCCGAAGCCCTATCTCCTCCTGGCGTCGCACGACCTCGCGGATCGTCGTGTGCTGCACCTCCCGCAGCGCCTCCTGGCTGAGCTCGCCGCCGCTTCGCGCCGCGCGCGCCTCGACGAGCTCGGGCGCGCGCACGAGACTCCCTACCTGGTCCGCGCGAAAAGGCGGACGATTGCGCGTCAAGCCCGCCCGCGGGCCGCCGCCCGCCGCTCTCTCAGCCATGGCGAGCGCCCGCCTGGTCGAGCTTGAACAGCCGCCGCACGTTGTCCTCGAAAATCATCTTCTTCTCGGCCGCCGTGAGCCACTCGAAGGCCTGGATGTACGGGGCAGTGTGGTCCATCGTCTCGCCGGTCTCGGGGTTCACCGACGCGCCCACGCCCGGGCATTCCGTGCCGAAGAGGCATCGCTCGGGGCCGACCGTCTCGATGAGCAATCGCAGCGCACCGGGCGTATAGAGCACGGTGTCGAAGTAGAGCTTCTTGAGCTTCGTCGAGAAACGTCGATTGCCGCGAAGCGACGCCGACTCGAAGCGCCCGAGCTGGTAGGGGATCGCCCCGCCGCCGTGCGAGACGAG
>DASXNC010000236.1:0-3691 GCA_036495325.1 Steroidobacteraceae bacterium | reverse complement strand
ACCGAAGAAGGGGCGCATCGCGCCACGTTGCCCGCTCGTGACTGCTTGGCCGCGCTCGCGGCCGGCAATCGGCTGGCCGCGCGCCGGACCGGTGCCGGTCGTGCCGCTGGCACCGCTCGTGCCGCTTGCGCTCCCTGCGCTGCTCGCTCCGCTCGCGCCGCCGGCGCCGCCCCTTGCCGCCTGACCGCCATCGCCCGCTTGCGGGTTGGTGCGCTGACCGTTTGTCGAACCCGTTTCCGTTGCCATGAGCATCTCCTTTTCGGTGGTTACGGGGCGTGCGACCGCCCCTGCACGCGGACGCAATTTCGATGCCGCAGGCGGGAGCGACTCGTGGAGCGCCGCGTACAATGGCGCGCGCCATGAGACTCAAAGGCCCGATCGAGTGCCGCCGCACGGCGGTGGCATGCGTCACCTTCGTCGGGCAGACGGAGCGCGGCGAGCGCGCGTACGTCACGCTCGCCGTATCGGCGCCGGCGGATCTGCCGCCGCGAATGGACGACGGAGCCGTGGAATTGCTGGAGGGCGGACGGTGCCGCGTCTCGATGGCTGGACGCGAGTGGAACCTCGACTCGGGACGGCTCTTGGTGCATCGCGACGTCTCCGGTCCGTTCTACACCGCACTCCCCCCGCGGCGCGTACCTCTCGCGAAGCGCGTGCTCTACGGGCTCATGCTCGCCGTAGCCGGGAGCCCCGTGGGTAGGCGCTGGTTCGCACGCTGACGGCCGAGCTTGCGACTGCATCGCACGCGGGGTCACAGGTGCGCAAGAAAGTCAAGATGTCCCTCGGTACTATGACTTCGACCCCGCGTGTTAATATGTACCCATCGCCGCGTGAAAAGAGCTCCCCCGAGGGCCGGACACGCGTCCTCAGAAGCTGGGCTCGAATCGGAAGGGGCGCTCCATGTCGATCGAAGGCCGCTCTCAGTTGGAATCGCCTGGCATTGCCCCCGCAGGCGCCGCGCGCGCGACTGCTCTCCGGCGCAGCTCGCGGATGCTCGAGAACTACGTCGGCGACGTCGAGTACTTGCTGCGCGAGCAGCGCTTCGGCGAAGCCGCCCCGCTTGCTCTTGCGCTGCCGCACATTTGTGCGGCGCTCGCGCACGCCGACCTGGTGAGCTCGCGCGTGGCCTATCGCGAATGGTGCGAGACCTGGGTGCGTCCGCTGGAGGACGATACCTCCCTCACCGCGCCCGGACCCGCAGACCTCGAGCAGCTCGCAGAGTCGAATGGCATCGAGCGCGAACTCGCGACGCGACCCGGAGTGCCGGCGCTCGCACTGCGGCGTTTACGGCTGCGTCGCCTCGCCCGTGCGGCTCCTCTGCGGCGGCGCGGCACGGTGCCCGCCGCGAGCGACGCGCGCGATGAGGCCGCACGCGAGGCCTGCGTTGCGCTCCTCGAGGCCGAGCGGCGCTGGTATCACGACTACGGGTCCCGCAACGCCCTCGTGCAGACCAATCTCGCCCGGCTGGCCGTCCTTCGCTGACCTCGGCCCGCGGTGGCGCGCGGCGGCCCGCGCGCGCCGCATCCGCGAGATTCAGTTGATCTGTCAACAGGGGCCGGCTCCATGCCCAGCGCGACGCCTCCCCGGTCCCGGCTCGGCGCGCGACTGAGCCGCGCCGCCCGGATCGAGCCCCGCGAACGCAGGGCGGTGGCGCTCGCGTTTTCCTGCTACTTTGTGCTCTTCGCGAGCTACTACATCCTGCGCCCGGTGCGCGACACGATCGCGACGGTCTTCGGCGTGAACGAGCTGCAGTGGCTCTTTACCGGGACCTTCATCGGCTCGCTCATCGCCTCTCCGATCTACGCCGCCGTCGCCTCGCGAGTCGCGCTGCAGCGCCTGCTGCCCGGGGTGTTCTGGTTCTGGCTGCTCAACGTGCTCCTCTTCGATGCGTTGCTCGCCGCCTATCCCGCGAGCCGCCTCGTCGCGGGTGCGTACTACGTGTGGTTCAGCGTCGTCAATCTCTTCATGGTCTCGGTCCTCTGGAGCCTGATGACGGACACTTTCTCGCCGGACCAGTCCGCACGGCTCTTTCCGCTCGTTGCCGCAGGCGGGGAGCTCGGCGCGATCGCAGGTCCGCTCGTGACCCGTTTCGCCGTGCACGCGATCGGCCTCGGCGGATTGCTGCTCGTCGCCGCAGGCGGCTTCCTCGCAGTGATCGTGCTCGTGCATCTGCTGATGCGCGAGAAGGCCTCGCTTAGGCAGAGCGGGGAGGCGCAGCGCTCGACGCTCGATCACGCGCTGCCCGGGAATCCCTTCGAGGGGTTCGGTGAGGTCCTCAAATCCGCGTATTCGCGGAACCAGGCGGCGTTCATGTTCCTCATGACCTGGGTCGCCACCGTCGCCTATTTCTTCCAGACCGAGATCATCGCGGAGAATGTGAGCGGGGTCGCGGGCCGGGCCGTCGTGATCGCGGACATCGCCCTCGCGGTCAACATCCTCTCCGCGGTCATCCTGATCGGCGGGCTCGGGCGGTTCATTCAGCGCTTCGGCGTGACGGCGAGCCTCGTCGCGACGCCGGTCATCATGATCGCCGCGTTCGTGGTCGTGGCGCTCTCCCCGACTCTGTTCATGATCCAGGCAATACAGGTCGTGCGGAGCGTCACGCAGTTTGCGGTGGCGCGGCCAAGCCGCGAGATCTGCTTCACCGTGGTCGAGCAGAGCCGCCGCTACAAAGGAAAAAACGTCATCGACACCGTGGTGTACCGCTTCGGAGATGTCACCTCGGCGTGGTTTCAGGCGGGCCTGCGCGCCGCCGGACTGCACATCCCGGGCGCGGCCTTGGTCGGGATCGGGGCAAGCCTGCTCTGGGGTGGCGTCGCACTGGCGCTCGGACGGCGCTACGAAGCACGGCGCGCGGGAGCGCGCGACGCGCTCGAAGGGACAGCGCCTTCTCCCCCGCCGGGGAGTTGGCTATAGTCCGGCGGCCGGCGCGGCCCTGCGCCCCTCAGCACACAGCTTCGAGAGGATCCCCCGATGGCCCAACCGTCGAACCCGTCGCCGCTCGCGCGCTTGTTCAAGTCCGTCGCGGCAGTCGAGCCCGTCGAGCTGCGGCCCGCGCTGGTTTCCTTCATGTGCTTTTTCTTCCTGTTCTTCAGCTACGCGGTCGTCAAGCCGGTGCGGGATGCGATGGGCACCGTGTGGGGCGCGAAGCACCTGCCGTCGCTCTTCCTCGCGACCTTCCTGCTCAGCCTCGTCGTGGCGCCGCTCTACGCGACGCTCTCGGCGCGCGTGAGGCTGTCGGCCTTCCTGCCCTGGATCTACGGCATCGTCGCCGCGAGCGTGCTCGGCTTCTACATGCTCTTCTCGGGGGGCCATTACCAGGAGCGCTGGCTCGCGGCGGGGTTCTTCGTCTGGGTGAGCACGTTCAACCTGCTCATTCTGTCGGTATTCTGGAGCTTCATGGCCGACCTGTTCTCGCGCGAGCAGGCGAAGCGCCTTTTCGGCTTTATCGCCGCTGGCGGTACCGCGGGGAACATTCTCGGTCCCGCGATCGTCGATTTCCTAGCGAAGCGCGTCGGCAACAACGGGCTGATGCTGATCTCCGCGGGCGGCTTCGCGCTCACCGCGGTGCTCGTCATCCTGCTCGCGGGAGAGAAACGCAGGCTCCTCGCCGAGTCGCCGGATGCGCAGCGCACGACGCTCGATCATCGCCTCGGGCGCAATCCATTCGAGGGATTTGCGCTGCTCTTCC
>DASXNC010000235.1:0-2774 GCA_036495325.1 Steroidobacteraceae bacterium | reverse complement strand
CGGTTTCGCGGTCGATGAGAGCACACTCCCCGAGGGGGTTAAGGCGACGCACCGCTCGCTCTTCGACGGCTCGCTCCAGGGGCTGGCGTTCGTCGAGCGCCCGGTGTTCGGCTTTCAGGGCCACCCCGAGGCGAGCCCCGGCCCGCACGACATGCGACCCCTTTTCCAGCGCTTCAATGAGCTCATGTTGAGGCGGCTGCAGAATCAGCTGCGGATGGTCGAATCGAGCGTGCGCCGCCAGGCCGCCGAACGCTGACCTCATGCCGCGTAGAACGGATCTCGAGAGCGTCCTGATCATCGGCGCCGGCCCGATCGTGATCGGCCAGGCGTGCGAGTTCGATTATTCGGGCGCGCAAGCATGCAAGGCGCTTCGCGAGGAGGGCTATCGCGTCATCCTCGTGAACTCCAATCCGGCGACGATCATGACCGACCCCGAGATGGCGGACGCCATCTACATCGAGCCGGTCAACTGGCGCACGGTTGCGCGCATCATCGAGAAGGAGCGCCCGAGCGCGCTGCTCCCCACAATGGGCGGGCAGACTGCTCTCAATACCGCACTCGATCTCGTGCGCGAGGGCGTGCTCGAGCGCTACGGCGTCGAGCTGATTGCCGCCTCGCGCGCCGCGATCGACATGGCCGAAGACCGCGAGCTCTTCCGCAATGCCATGCGCGAGATCGGTCTCGAGGTGCCGCGCTCGCGCATCGCGCGCAACCTCGAGCAGGCGCAGGCCGCGATCGGCGACATCGGCTATCCGGTCGTGATCCGTCCCTCGTTCACGCTCGGAGGAACCGGCGGGGGCATCGCCTACAACCGCGAGGAGTTCGAAACGATCGTCGCCCGAGGACTCGATGCCTCGCCGACGGGCGAGGTGCTGCTCGAGGAGTCGGTCATCGGCTGGAAAGAGTTCGAGATGGAGGTGGTGCGGGACCGCAAGGACAACTGCATCATTGTCTGCTCGATCGAGAACCTCGATCCGATGGGCGTGCACACGGGCGATTCGATCACCGTCGCGCCGGCCCAGACGCTCACGGACAAGGAATTCCAGCGCATGCGCGATGCCTCGATCGCGGTGCTGCGCAAGATCGGCGTCGACACGGGCGGCTCGAACGTGCAATTCGCAGTCAGTCCGGAGGACGGTCGGCTCCTCGTGATCGAGATGAATCCGCGCGTCTCGCGCTCCTCGGCGCTCGCCTCCAAGGCGACCGGATTTCCGATCGCGAAGGTCGCAGCGAAGCTCGCCGTCGGCTACACGCTCGATGAGTTGAAGAACGACATCACGGGCGGGAGTACGCCCGCCTCCTTCGAGCCCTCGATCGACTACGTCGTCACAAAGATTCCGCGCTTCACGTTCGAGAAGTTCCGGGACGCGAACGATCGGCTCACGACGCAGATGAAGTCGGTAGGCGAGGTGATGGCGATCGGGCGGACTTTCCAGGAGTCGCTGCACAAGGCGTTGCGCGGCCTCGAGACGGGACTCGACGGCTTGAACGAGCAGATCGTGCCGGCGGCCGACGCTCAACCTGGCGGGCGCGCGGAAATCGGAAGCGGCGGACGCGCTGAAAGCGCAGCAGCCGGTGTGCACCTCGATGAGGAGGCAGCGAGCCGTCTCGAGTACGAACTGCGAGCGCCGGGCCCGAACCGACTGCTCTACACCGCGGATGCGTTCCGCGTCGGCTGGCCGTTCGCCCGCATCGCCGAGCTCACACGCATCGATCCCTGGTTTCTCGCGCAGATCGAGGACCTCGTGACCGAGGAAGCACGCGTGCGCGAGCGCGGCATGAGCGGGCTCAACGCGGAGCGGCTGCGTGCGCTCAAGCGCAAGGGCTTCTCCGATGCGCGGCTCGCGAAGCTCGTTGGCGTCATCGAGAAGGCGGTGCGCCAGAGGCGACACGATCTCGGCGTGCGGCCGGTCTACAAGCGCGTCGACACGTGTGCGGCGGAGTTCGCCACCTCGACCGCGTACCTCTACTCGACCTACGAGGAGGAATGCGAGGCGAACCCGAGCGAACGGCGCAAGATCATGATTCTCGGGGGCGGTCCGAACCGTATCGGGCAGGGCATCGAGTTCGACTACTGCTGCGTGCACGCGGCGCTGCAGCTGCGCGAAGACGGCTTCGAGACCATCATGGTGAATTGCAATCCCGAGACGGTCTCGACCGATTACGACACTTCCGACCGGCTGTACTTCGAACCGCTCACGCTCGAGGACGTGCTCGAGATCCTCGCGAAAGAGAAGCCCGAGGGCGTCATCGTCCAGTTCGGCGGGCAGACCCCGCTCAAGCTCTCGCGTGCGCTCGAAGAGGCCGGCGCGCCGATCATCGGCACGACGCCCGAGTCGATCGACGTCGCCGAGGATCGCGAGCGCTTCCAGGCGCTGGTGAAGAAGCTCGGCTTGAAGCAGCCGGCGAATGCGACCGCGCGCACCGAGGAGCAGGGGGTGAAGCTCGCGCGCGAGGTGGGCTTCCCGCTCGTCGTGCGGCCCTCCTACGTGCTCGGCGGGCGCGCCATGGAGGTCGTGTTCACCGAGGAGGATCTGCGCACCTACATGACCCACGCGGTGCAGGTGTCCAACGACAGCCCGGTACTGCTCGACCGCTTCCTCGACGTCGCCATCGAGGTCGACGTGGACGCGGTGTGCGACGGCGTCGACGTGCTGATCGGCGGGATCATGGAACACGTCGAGCAGGCGGGCGTGCATTCGGGCGATTCGAGCTGCTCGCTCCCTCCCATCAGCCTGTCGCCGCAGATCCAGGACGAGCTGCGCGAGCAGACC
>DASXNC010000234.1:0-5150 GCA_036495325.1 Steroidobacteraceae bacterium | reverse complement strand
GAGGACCCTCGCGAGCGATTCGAGCCGCGCCGCCGCGGCCTGCACCTGATGCGCATCGCCGTCACGGGAGCCTCCGGACACTACGGCAGGAGCCTCACCGAGCTGCTTCTCGCCAAGGTCCGCCCGTCGGACCTGATCCTCGTTACCCGCCGGCCCGAGCGCCTGAAGGTGGCTGCGGAGCGCGGTGTCGAGATTCGCTACGGCGATTTCGACAGGCCGGATCGTTTGCCGGAGGCCTTCGCGGGCAGCGACCGGCTGCTCCTCATCAGCACGCTCGCCGTCGGTCCCCGCCGTCGCAGGCAGCATCTCGCCGCCGTCGAGGCCGCCGTAACCGCCGGCGTGCGGCACATCGCCTACACCTCGAGCACCGGCATCCATCCGCGGACACCTTCGCTCGCGGTGCAGGATCACGTGTTCACTGAGAACGAGATTCGCCGGACCGGGCTCGCGTTCACGTTCCTGCGCGATGCGCAGTACGCGGAGGTGATCGCAACGATGCTCGCCCCGCCGGCGGTCGCCTCCGGCAAGTGGTCCATGAGCACCGGGAAGGGCTGTATGGCGTTCGTGTCCAAGCAGGACTGCGTCGCCTCCGCAGCAGCCGTGCTCACGACGGACGGCCACGAGGGCGCCGTGTACGAGATTACCGGTCCGCAGCTCTGCACGTTCGCAGAGGCGGCAGCGCTCGCTGGCGAAATCTCCGGCCGCCCGATCGCGTACACCGACGTCTCTCACGAGGAGCGCCTGGCGCAATTCGACGCGCTCGGCGTGCCGCGCGAGTACGTCGAAGGCATGGTGAATGCCGACGACACCGGTGTGTGGGGAAGCGAGGAGATGGTCTCGTACGAGCGTGCAATTCGGCAGGGATACTTCTCGGTGTGCTCGCACCATGTTGAGCTGCTGACTGGCCGCCGCGCAAAATCCCTGCGGGAGGTCTTCCTCGAGCATCGCGAGGCGCTCCTCTCGAGCGTCGGTTCGTGATTTGCCGGCTCGGCGCCCGCGCCGCGGCGATGGTCGCAGCGATCGACTTGTCCCTGCTCCGCTAATCGCACCGCCGAGGCCCACCGTCCGGGCCGTCCGCCTTCGGCGCCGCTTGCGTCTCCGCCCCTTGACGTCCGTGCGGTCGGTGCGCGCGCCCCGTCCGCCTCGCGGCCTAGACAGCCGCCCGCCGCAATGGTAACTCGGGGCGATGAACGGCAGCTCCGCCGCCATCTTCCTGGCCCAGGTCACGGTTCTGCTGCTCGTCGGACGTCTGCTCGGCGAGCTCATGCAGCGCGTGCGGCAGCCGGCCGTGATGGGCCAGCTGCTCGCCGGCGTGCTCCTCGGCCCCTCGGTCTTCGGCGCTCTGCTCCCCTCGCTCCAGCATCGCCTCTTTCCGCCCATGGCCGCCCAGCAGGGCATGCTCGAGGGCGTCGCGCAGCTCGGCGTGCTCATGCTGCTGCTCATCACGGGCATGGAGATGGACTTCGCGCGCGTCAAGAATGCGCGCCGCGCCGCACTGTTCGCCTCGAGCTGCGGGATCATCGTGCCGTTCGCCCTCGGGTTCGGGCTCGGGATGGTCGTGCCGCACTGGCTCATCCCGAGCGAGCACCGCCGCACGATCACGGCGCTGTTCCTCGGCACGGCGCTCGCAATCTCCTCGGTCAAGATCGTCGCGAGCGTCATCCGCGATCTCGATTTCATGCGGCGCAACGTCGGGCAGATCATCGTCGCCGCAGCGATCGTCGACGACACGATCGGATGGATCATTCTCTCGATGATCGTGGGGTTCGCGCGCACGGGCGAGCTGAATCCGGCCGGCGTCGCCAAAACCGCGCTGAGTACGGCGATCTTCCTCCTCGTGAGCTTCACAGTCGGCCGGCGCGTGGTGTACTTCCTGATCCGCTGGGCGAACGATCATCTGCTCTCGGAGATGCCCGTCATCACGACGACGCTGGTCGTGATGGGCGTGCTCGGGCTCGTGACCCAAGGGTTCGGCGTGCAGACCGTGCTCGGGGCGTTCGTCGCCGGCATGCTGATCGGCCAGTCGCCCATTCTCACGAGGCACATCGACGAGCAGCTGCGCGGCATGATCGTCGCGCTCTTCATGCCGGTCTTCTTCGGTCTCGCGGGCCTCTCGGCGGACCTGCGCGTGATCTCGACCCCGATGATGGGGCTGATCACGCTGGCATTCATCGTCATCGCGAGCGTCGGCAAATTCGCAGGCGCGTTCGCAGGCGGAGCGCTCGGCGGCTTGTCCAACGCCGAGTCGCTGGCGCTCGCCTGCGGCATGAACGCCCGTGGGTCGACGGAGGTCATCGTGGCGACGATCGGCCTTGCGGTCGGCGCCCTCGACACGATGCTCTTCACCATGATCGTCACCATGGCTGTCGTCACGACGCTACTCATGCCGCCGATGCTGCGCTGGGCGTTCTCGCGCATTCCGATCGAGGACGACGAGCGGGAGCTCCTCGAGCGCGCCGAGTTCGAGCAGCGGGGCTTCGTGTCGCGGCTCGAGCGGGTGCTCCTCGCAACGGACGAGAGCCCGAGCGCGCGGCTCGCCTCGTATCTCGTGGGCCTCATCACGGCGCCCCGGGGTATGCCGGTCACCGCTCTTGCGCCGGACCGGCCAGCCGCGGATTTCACCGCGATGAGGCACCTGCAGGACGTTCGCAAGGCCATGGAGCAGGCCGCCGTCCGCACCCAGGCGGAAGCCATCCCGGGCGATGCGCCGCCCGAGATCGACCTCATCGCCCGAAAGAGCGTCGAGCCGGCCGAGGATGCGGTCGCTCGCGAGGCGCGCAAGGGCTATGACCTGCTCGTGATCGGCATGGAGCCGCTCATGCGCGGGGAAGCCCAGATGGATCCAAGGCTCGTGCGCGTCGCCAAGGGATTTGAGCGCGCGGTGTGCCTCGTGAGCGCGCGGGGCCGAGATGCGAAGGATCCGGTGAGCGCCGGCCGGCACATTCTCCTGCCGGTGATCGGGGAGGCCTACTCCCGCGATGCGGCCGACTTCGCCCTCGCGCTCGCGCAGACGAGCGGGGCGCGCGTCACGGCGCTGTATGTGGCGGCCGGGAGCGATCGGACCACGTGGAGAGGGCGCCTCTACCGGTCCTGGAGCCTGACGGACACGGGGGATACCGTTCTGCGAGACGTGCTCGACCTGTCGCGGCACTATTCGGTTCGGGTCCGCACGGCGATCGTCTCCCGCGTGGTGCCCGTGGAGGCAGTCCTCGCGGAGATCGCCATGGGGGGCCACGATCTGATCGTCATGGGGGTGCTCGGCGCACGACCCGGCGATGCGGTATTTCCCGGCGGAACCGCGTCTGCGCTTCTCGAGCGCGCCAAGTGCTCCATGCTGCTGCTCGCGAGCTGAGCGTAGCGAGAAAGCGCCGTAGGCGACTTTCGGCCAATCCAATAATAACCGCGCAGCATGATCACCGAACCGCGGCGCATTAGTCGGGGCCCGGGGGCCGGTGCTACATTCGGGGCCCAAAATATCGGGCTGACTGGCTAGGAGATCATTCATGTCACTTCGCATCGGCGATCGCGCGCCCGACTTCGAGGCCGACACGACCCAGGGCCGCATCCATTTTCACGACTGGATCGGCAATTCCTGGGCGGTGCTGTTCTCGCATCCCAAGGACTTCACGCCGATCTGCACCACCGAGCTCGGCTATGTCGCGAAGATCCAGCCGGAGTTTGAGAAGCGGAACACGAAGATCATCGGCCTGTCGGTCGATCCGGTCGCGGATCACGAGCGCTGGAAGGGCGATATCACCAAGGCGACGGGCGCCAAGGTGAACTACCCGATGATCGGCGATCTCGACCTTAAGGTTGCGAAGCTCTACGAGATGCTCCCGGCAGATGCGGGTACGACGAGCCAGGGCCGCACCGCGGCCAACAATCAGACGGTCCGCACGGTGTTTTTGATCGGCCCGGACAAAATCATCAAGGCCATGCTCATCTATCCGATGAGCGCGGGCCGCAACTTCGACGAGGTGCTGCGCCTGCTCGATGCCCTGCAGCTCACGACGAAGCACAAGGTCGCGACGCCCGTCAATTGGAAGCCGGGCGAAGACATCGTCATCGCCCCGTCAGTCTCCGACGACGAGGCCCGCAAGCTCTACCCCGACGGGTGGAAGTCCCAGATTCCATACCTGCGTTTCGCCCGCCAGCCGCGGGACTGATCTGCGATCTGCCCGGGGCGGGCTCGCATATGTCCATCCCTGGACGCGCTCCCGGCCCGGGCTTCCTGCCCGTGCGCTCGCCGCTTCAGCGCGGCTCGCCCTGCCCCCCGCGCGGCGCCTGAGCGCGCCCACCTCCCGCGCCTGAGGCCCCAAGCGCCCTCTTGGGCTGGCGTTTGCCATCGGACGGACCTCGCTTTACCCTTTTCGGAAGCCGTCCGGCCGCGACGCGGCCGTCCCCCCACTCGAGTCAGGATCGGAGAACCACGTGAGCGAGACCGCCGAGCGCCTCGCAGGGACCCGCGCTGCCGGAAAGACCGTGTTCGCGGTCCTCGGCGCCATCAGCTTCTGCCATCTGCTCAACGACATGATGCAGTCGCTGCTGCCGGCCATCTACCCGATGCTCAAGCGCAGCTACGCGCTCACGTTCCTTCAGATCGGCGTGCTCACGTTCACGTACCAGATCACGGCATCGCTCCTGCAGCCCATCGTCGGCGCCTATACGGACCGCAAGCCGCGCCCGTACTCGCTCGCCGTCGGCATGAGCTTCACGCTCTGCGGATTGCTGCTGCTCGGCCTCGCCTCGAGCTATCCGGTGCTGCTCGTCGCGGCTGCGCTCGTCGGCACAGGTTCGTCCGTCTTCCACCCGGAATCCTCGCGCGTGGCACGCATGGCCTCGGGCGGCCAGCACGGGCTCGCACAGTCGGTCTTCCAGGTCGGCGGCAACGTCGGCTCATCCATCGGGCCGCTTCTGGCAGCCTTCGTGGTGCTGCCGCACGGGCAGTCCAGCGTTGCCTGGTTTGCCTGCGCGGCGCTCGTCGGCATCTTTATTCTCACGCAGGTCGGGCACTGGTACAGGCAGCACGGCATGGCCCTCCTGCCGCCCCGCAAGGCACGGGGCGCAGCTGTCGGGGCGGAGCAGCCGACCCGCCGGATCGTCGGCGCCATCGCGGTGCTGCTCGTGCTGATCTTCTCTAAATACTTCTA
>DASXNC010000233.1:0-1587 GCA_036495325.1 Steroidobacteraceae bacterium | reverse complement strand
GACGACGCCGCCGAGCAGCGCAACGAGCCCAGGCAATCCGAGCGATACACTCGCGCGCGGGGAGGCCGCGAAATAACTGCCGACCAGCGCCGCGAGACCTGCGCCGCCGTAGAGCCACGGCAGGACCTCGTAGAGCGGCCGCGACAGGTGGAGCTCGGATGCTCGCATGAGCTGAAGCTTAGCCTGGATCCGTCCCCGTTACCGCCGCGATTGCGGCGGCGCCCGGCGGTGGCCGGTGAAGAGCTCGACCAGCCGCCCGAAAAGCGAGGGCTTCCAACCTTCGACGTGCATGTCGGTCCGCGGCGCGGCGCCCCGGCGCTTGAGCTCGGACATGAGATCCGCGGGCAGCTGCATTTTCGGTTCCTCGAACGCGTGGTTGGCCTGCATTCGTCGCTCCTCGTCTTCGAAATGGTGCGGCATGACAATGCCGCACGAGCAAGCTACGGACCTCCCGCGGGAACCGGCGTGCCCAGTTTCACAGCTTCGTGCGGCGGGCGGCGCGGTGAGAGCAAGCTGTGGTCTGGCACCGACACGGGCTCGGATTATGTATTGCCTCGAGGAGCTTCCCTCATGCATTGGCTGGTATATGCGTTGATTTCCGCAGGCGCTGCGGGCGCGACCGCGATTCTCGCGAAGGTCGGGGTACGCGGCATTCCGCCCGATCTCGCGACCGCGGTGCGGACCCTGGTGGTGCTCGCGTTCGCCGTAGCGATCGTTTTTGCAAAGGGAGAGCACGAAGCGCTCAGGCTCGTGCGCGGCCGCACGATTCTCTTCCTGATGCTCTCCGGGATCGCTACCGGCGTGTCCTGGCTCGCCTACTTCCGCGCGCTGCAGCTCGCGCCCGCCTCGCGCGTTGCGCCGATCGACAAGCTGAGCCTCCCGATCACGATTCTGATTGCCGCCCTCGCACTCGGCGAGACGATCTCCTGGCGAATGATGATCGGCGTCGCTCTAATGGTCGGCGGAGCGCTACTCACCATTTAGACGGGTTGAGTAGACGGCTTGAGCGCGCGGGGCGATGTGCTCCGCGACAGAGCTCAACCCGTGCCGCCGACAGTAAGCCCGTCGATGCGCAGGGTTGGCTGGCCCACGCCGACCGGCACATTCTGCCCTTCCTTTCCGCAGGTGCCGACGCCCTCGTCGAGCTTCAGATCGTTGCCGACCATGCTGACTCGCGTCAGCACGTCGGGTCCGTTGCCGATCAGCGTTGCGCCCTTGAGCGGGGCCCCGAGACGACCGTTCTCGATCGCGTATGCCTCGCTTGCAGAGAAGACGAATTTGCCGGACGTGATGTCGACCTGTCCGCCGCCGAAGTTCACCGCATAGATGCCCCGCTCGACCGACCGGATGATCTCTTCGGGCGCGTGCGGGCCGGGGCGCATGTACGTGTTCGTCATGCGCGGCAGCGTCACGTGAGCAAATGATTCGCGTCGCCCGTTGCCCGTCGAGCGCGCGCCCGTGAGCCGCGCATTGAGCTTGTCCTGCAGGTAGCCGCGCAGGATGCCGTTCTCGATCAGCATCGTGCACCGGGTGGGCGTGCCCTCGTCATCGATGTTCAGCGAGCCACGCCGCTGCGCAAGTGTGCCG
>DASXNC010000232.1:0-2487 GCA_036495325.1 Steroidobacteraceae bacterium | reverse complement strand
GGCTGACGCGACCGGCGCGTGCGGACTCCGCCGCGGCAAAAGCGAGCAGCGCCGTGGCGCTCGCGATGGCGAGCAACACGGGCATTCGAGCAGCGAATCTCCCAGGGCTCACGACCAAATGCTCATGTGCGCGTGGACTTACGAAGGTGCCGCGGCCAGATGCCGTATCGCCCCGGGGAGATGATCCCGTTCGGATCGATCGCATCCTTCACTGTTTCGTGAAACCGAAGCAAAGCGTGATTGTTGAACGAGTAGACTTTCATCACCGCATCCTGATACGCGGGCGCCGTGCGGTACTCGCCCCACCCGTGGCGGGCGGCGGTGTCGATCAGCGCGTGGAAGGCCGCGCGGTTCTTGCGATTCGTCGCGATGTCCGTCGTCACCGGAAAGCCGAAAATGAAAATCAACGCCCGCTCCCAGTAGCAGGAGGGCAAGCTGAAGCGGAGCACCGGCAGATCGAACTGGCGGGCTGCGGCCGCGAAGACTTTGTTGGCCTCGAAGACCGCGTCCGCCGTGCGCGGAATGATCGGCGAGAACCACATGTGCCCGTGCGTCGGGTTCGGATTGGTGCTCGAGCGAGCGCCGATCGAATACATGTTGAGCGTCGGGATGCCGAGCTCGGGCCAGTGCACATCCAGCCGCTCCTCTGTCGAGACCGGCAGGCGGAGGAGCTTGCTCTCGGTGAAGCGAACGCCCCGAATCGCAGAGAACTGCTCCTTGCAGTGCTCCCATTGGGCCGCGACCACCTTCGCGGGACCGTAGAATTTGAGCTTGAAGGTCCAGTAGGCGAGGCCTTTGCGCTCGCCATAGTCCTCGAGCGCTTGGGATTCGCCAGTCGCGGCCCGGTCGCGCAAAGCGGTGAGCTCCCGATCGACCGCCGGCTGCGGCTCATCGGCCATCGACCTCGCGTACTCTTCGATCGTCTGGATGCCGAGCAGCGGACTGCCGAGATCGGGCATGCCGTTCGTGATGCCGCCGTTCTCGAGCTGCGTCAGGATGCGGACGAGCTCGTGGAGGTCGTCGCGCTTGCCGGCGAGTACCGTGCCGCCGAGGAACGCCTCCGGACGCGGCATGAGCCAGAAGCCCATTTTCGTTACGATGCCGAAGTTCGACTGCGAGAACATGCCGTCGATCCACGGCCCGAATCCCGTCTTGTATTGCTGCCAGGTCTTCGCACCCGGAAGGGCACCCATTCCGGTGCGCATCAGCTCCCCGTTCGGCAGGACGATCTCCATCCCGCAATGCGCGTCGAAATGATTGCGAAATTGAGGCCGCGTATAGCCGCCGCCCCGATCGAGCGCGTTGCCGATGAGACTGCCCCAGCCCGGATCGGGCACATCCACCCAGACCTTCTTGCCGTGCTCCTCGACGTGGCGATACAGATCGAAGTAGCTCACGCCCGGCTCGACGAGACAGGAGGCATTGTCCTCATCGACCTCGAGGATCCGGTTCATGCGCTTCAAATCGACGACCACGCAGCCGGAGTACGCGGGCGCTGAGCCGCCGTAGCCGAGATTGCGGCCCGTGGAAATGGGATAGAGCGGGACCTTGTAGCGGTTTGCGGTGCGTACGATGCTTTGCACCTGCTCCACGCTCTCCGGCGCCACGGCGGCGGAAGCCCAGCGCTCCTCGGGCTCACCGAGGAAGGGCGAGAAGTCGTCCTTGTAGAGGTTCACGTCCTCGTCGCTCGTGAACACCCAGGGCTTGCCCACCGCCTGCTCGAATTCCGCGAGCGCGGCGGAGAAGACTTCGGCGCTCATACCTTGCGGGGTTCGCATGTGCGGCTCGCGTCGATCGGATGATGAGATCAGGTGGTGAGAGGGGCGAGCTGTGCTAGCGGGGCGATGATCCAGAAGTGCAGGGGCCCGCCGGCCGAGGCAGCGAACGCATCGGCGGCGGCGCCGCGCGCGTGCGCAGCGAACGAGCCCGCCCCGAGGCCCCTCGCGATGACCGCCGCTTGCTCGATCGGCCACTCGCCGTCCGTGTCGCCCACATCGCAATGGATCATGCGCAGCCGCTGATCCCATGCGAGTCGTTCGAGGCAGAACATCGCCGCGTAGGCGGTCAGCCCGACAATTGGCGCCGGCGCGTGCTTCCAGAGTGGGTACAGCCACGCGTACCAAAGCTGCGTCACGTCCCCCCGGATTGGCCGAACCGGCACGCTGTGACCGCGCAACGCCTCGCCGAAGCGGTGAGCCGCCTCGAAGCGCTCATCGTAGATCACGGAGTGCGGTTTGAGGCTGCCCGCTTCGCGCGCGTGAGCGCGCAGCGGCCCCGCTGGCGAGAAATCCGATGCGAAGCCTCGGTCCGAGGCGAGCGCCACGGTGAGCGATGCGGCCGCGCCGATCTCGAGAAAACGCCGGCGATCGATCGAGGATGGGCGGACGACGCTCATTATTCCGCCGCTGCGATCGCCATGTCCGAAAGGCGTTGAAAGCGCTCGATGTTGTCCCCCTCGTTCATGACACCGGCCGTCAGACACACGAA
>DASXNC010000231.1:0-3090 GCA_036495325.1 Steroidobacteraceae bacterium | reverse complement strand
GACATTGAGTTACCCTCAGCGACGCGATGAGCGTCCCTTACTGCACGAGAGTTTCGGCCCGGATCGCCGTTTCGGCAATGGCGATCGGCGCGGCCACCTTGGCCCGCGCCGCCGCGGGCGCCGCGGGGGACGCGACGGCCCCCGCCGCCTTCGAGTCCGTGATCGTCGATGCCGCACGCACGACGGGGACGCTCCGCACTCTCCAGGGGGTGAACGGCGCACCAGCGCCGGGCATGCACAAGCCGCCGCAGTTCACATTCGGCGGCTGGAACATGCCGCAGGACGTCGATGTCTCGCGCGGCTATCGCGAGGCTCGCATCAGGTTCGTACGCACGCACGATGCCTACGGTCCCGGCGACATCGACGCGCGGTTCGGGCCGCCGCGCTCGACGGGGATATTCACCGTGCCGACGACGCGCAGCTCTCTCGTTATATTTCCGGATTCGAAGGCCGATCCGGACGACCCGCGAAGCTATCACTTCGGCCCGACGGACCGCCTCGTGGCGTCGATCGTCGGCATCGGCGCGCAGGCCATTTTTCGCATCGGCCGCAGTGAGACCTCCGATGTGACCCCACCGCGGGACTTCGACCGTTACGCGGCAATCGTCGAGCACATCGTGATGCACTACAACCGTGGCTGGGACCACGGCTTCCGCTACGGCCTCAAATATTGGGAGGTGTGGAACGAGCCCGATCTCGGGACGCTCTTCTGGGGCGGCACGCCGCGGCAGTTCTACTTCCTTTATGCCAAGCTCGCGCGGGCGGTCAAGCGCGCCGATCCGTCGGCGCTCGTCGGCGGGCCGACGCTCGCGAAGCCGAACGATGCCTCACCTTACCGCGACGGCTTCCTCGAGTTCGTTCGCGACGAGCATCTGCCGCTCGACTTCTTTTCGTGGCATTGGTACACGACCGATTCGGACGACCCTCGCGACTTCGTGCGCATCGGAGGCGAGGTGCGCGCGCGGCTCGACCGGTTCGGATTCCGGAACACGCTGAGCGTGCTCGATGAGTGGAACTACGGGCTCAGTTATCCGCTGCCCTCGGACCTCGAGCGAGCCGCGTTCGTCGCAACCTCGCTGATCGGCATGGCGCACGCGCCGATCGATCTCGCGGCTCTCTACCGAGCCGACAATCTCTTCGGCCGAGACGGCGCGACGCCTGATAAGACCGGGGCGGCGCTCGTGGCGCTGGGGAGGATGAGAGACACGCGCCGCGAGCTCGCCGTCACGGAGCCGCCAGGCGGCTCGCAGTCGTGCGGCTTCGCGGTGGAGGCCGGCCGCTCGGAGGATGGGCGCGTGATGCAAGTAATCGTGAGCAACTACGAGGTTCCGGCGTCGCGCCGCCTGCCCACGGGCCATGCCATCGAATGCCGCGCGATCCGCGGCTACGAGCTCAGCATCGCGCACCTCGAGCCCGGCATCCGCTATGAGGTTGTGCGCGAGCCGATCTCCCGCGCCGCGACCCTGGAGCCGATCGAGCGCAGCGCGCAGCTCGGACCGACCATCCGCGTGCACGCGGACCTCCCGGCACCCGGGATCGAGCTCATCGTCGTGCGGGTCGTTAAAAACGCAGACCGATCCTGACCGGAATGAACTCGCCCTTCTGGTCCGCCGGCCCGATGCGCAGGTAGCGCGCATCGACGAACCAGGACATGCCGTTACCGAGCGGGAAATTGATGCCGACCCCCGCATTCCACGCGAACTGCCATGCGCTCGTCGTCTCGGCGACGGTCGCGTAGGCCGGAAAGTAGGCGGGACCGCAGAATCCCCACCACGGATCGCAGAAGATGCCGCCGCCGAGCACCGTTTGATAGAGCGCGATCTCGCGCCTGTACGTACCGACGCCGGCGATCAGATAGCCATTGACGCCGGGCGCGAGCGCAAAATCGTATTGACCGTCGACGTCTCCGCCCCAGGTGCGGCCGGTGCCCGAGTCGATCCGCGTCTGCAGCGCCGTCTGGTTCTGATACAGCAAGTTATGCGTCGCGTCGTACTCGCTGTAGCTCAGGTCGACCCGCAGTGCGAGCGGCGCCCGCGGCGAGGGATACCAGGTCAGGCCGCCGCCGATCGTCCAGCCGCCGTTCAGATAATCGGAGGTGGTGCCGACGGTGGCACTGTAGCCTCCCTCGATCTGCCAGTGCAGGGGCCGATAGGGCTGGCCGGAATAGTAAAACTGCGCCATCGCGGGTGACGCGCACGCGAGCGCCAGCAGCGCGCCGAGCGTATAGAGAGCCTGCTTCTTCACGGCCATGCCCTCGATTCCCTTTTGAGCGGACGTTTGCGTACGCCCGCATCCGCTGTGCCTGCGAGCTCCGGGGCACCACCCTTCAGGCGTCCGCGAAGCGGCCCTCGCGTAGCGCCGCGATGCGCTCGGGGATCGGCGGGTGACTCATGAACAGGCGCCGCAGCCCCGAGGCCGCCTCACCCGATATGCCGAACGCCCGGAGGCCGCCGGGCAGCGCGGCCCCCTCGCCCGCCTGCAGCCGCTCGAGCGCCGCGATCATGTTCCCGGTCCCATCGAGACGCGCGCCGCCCGCGTCGGCGCGGAATTCGCGCCGGCGCGAGAACCACATGACGATGATGTTCGCAAACAGCCCGAGCACGATCTGCAGGACGATGACGCTGACGAAGTAGAACGGTCCCGGCCCGCGCCGCTCACCGCCGCGGCCGCCCGAGAGGAAGCTGTCGAGTAGGGTTCCGAGCACCCGCGAGAGGAAGATCACGAAGGTATTCACGACGCCCTGGATGAGCGCGAGTGTCACCATGTCGCCGTTCGCTGCGTGCGTCATCTCATGGCCGAGGACTGCCTGCGCCTCCTCACGCCTCATCCCGCGCAGCAGGCCGGTGCTCACCGCGACGAGCGCATGATTGCGGCTCGCGCCCGTCGCGAACGCGTTCATCTCAGCGCCCTCGTAGACTCCGACCTCGGGCATCCCAATGCCCAGTCGGGTCGCGTGATCACGCACCGTCCCGAGGAGCCAGGACTCCGGCTCGCTCTGCGGCTGTTCGATCACCTGCACACCCATGAACGTCTTCGCCTGCCACTTGGAGAGTGCGAGCGAGATCAGCGACCCGGAGAAACCAATGACGG
>DASXNC010000230.1:0-2449 GCA_036495325.1 Steroidobacteraceae bacterium | reverse complement strand
CCGGTGAGCTGCTCGGCGGCTCGGGCGCAGGGACTCGCTGGCCCTCCGGGGAAGGCGGCGGCCCGGACGCGGGGGCGGCAGGGGGAGGACTCGGCTCGAGCGGCAGGCTCAACGTTACCGGCGGTACGCTCGAGACGGTGGGGGCGCTGAATCCTTTGGCCATGGCGCGCGGAGTAGTTTACCAACGGGGTCTCGATGCGTACAATTACCCGTTTAAATTGCCGGGGGACGACTCCCGGCAGCGCGGGCGAACGATGCGCATTCTGCAAGAGGCCCTGACTTTCGACGACGTCCTCTTGGTTCCGGCCTACTCGGAAGTCCTGCCGCGCGAGGTCGATCTTTCCACCCCGCTCACCCGCCGCATCCGGCTCAATCTCCCGCTCGTCGCCGCGGCGATGGATACCGTGACAGAGGCGCGGCTCGCGATCACGATCGCGCAGGAAGGCGGGATCGGGATCATTCACAAGAATATGTCGATCGATGCGCACGCGCGCGAGGTCGGCCGCGTCAAGAAGTTCGAAAGCGGGGTCATAAAGGACCCGATCACCGTGTCCCCGAATACGACGATCCGGGAGGTCCTCGATCTCACCCGCGCGCGCGGCATCTCGGGCGTGCCCGTCGTCGTGGACAAGCAGGTCGTCGGCATCGTCACGCATCGCGACATGCGTTTCGAGGAGAAGCTCGATGCGCCCGTCTCGAGCGTGATGACGCCGAAAGAGCGGCTCGTGACGGTGCCTGAGAACGCGCCGAAGCAGGATGTTCTCGCCCTGCTGCACCGGCACCGCATCGAGAAGGTGCTCGTCATCGGCGAGGGCTTCGAGCTCAAGGGAATGATCACCGTCAAGGACTTCCAGAAGGCGACCGAGTTTCCGCGCGCCTGCAAAGACGAAGGTGGGCGGCTGCGCGTCGGCGCGGCGGTCGGCACGAGCCCGGATCCGCTCGACCGGGTGGCCGCGCTACGCGAAGCAGGCGTCGATCTGATCGTGGTCGATACCTCGCACGGGCATTCGCGGGGCGTCATCGACACGGTCGCGCGCGTGAAGCGCCGCTGGCCGGACGAGCAAGTGATCGCCGGCAACGTCGTGACCCCGGAAGCGGCGCGCGCGCTCATCGAGGCGGGTGCGGACGGTGTCAAGGTCGGCATCGGCCCGGGCTCGATCTGCACGACGCGGATCGTCGCGGGCGTCGGGGTGCCGCAGATCAGCGCTGTCGCGAATATCGCCGAGGCGCTCAAGGGCACCGATGTGCCGCTCATCGCGGACGGCGGCATCCGCTTCTCGGGCGATGTGGCGAAGGCGATCGTCGCAGGCGCGCACGCCGTGATGATCGGCGGGCTCTTCGCCGGGACCGAGGAGTCCCCGGGCGAGGTCGAGCTCTATCAGGGCGCCTCCTACAAGTCCTACCGCGGCATGGGCTCCCTCGGAGCGATGGCGGAGCGGTACGGCTCGGCCGACCGGTATTTCCAGGACACGACGACGGAGCTCGAGAAGCTCGTGCCGGAGGGTGTCGAAGGCCGCGTGCCGTACAAGGGCAGTGTCGTCACGATCATTCAGCAACTCGCCGGTGGGTTGCGCGCCGCGATGGGCTACACCGGCAGCCAGGACATCGAGGCCATGCGCACGCGGCCGACTTTCGTGCGCATCACGAGCGCCGGGGTCCGCGAGAGCCACGTGCACGACGTGACGATCACCAAGGAAGCGCCGAACTACCGGGTCTCGTGATGCCCTCGCCGCATCCGGACATCCACGCCCACCGCATCCTGATCCTCGACTTCGGCGCGCAGTACACGCAGCTCATCGCACGGCGCGTGCGCGAGTGCGGCGTGTATTGCGAGATCCATCCCTGGGACGTGGGCGATGCCGAGGTGCGCGCGTTCGCGCCGCGAGGAATCATTCTTTCGGGCGGACCGGAGTCGGTCACCGACACGGAGCCGCCGCGCGCTCCCGCCTCGGCATTTACGCTCGGCGTGCCGGTGCTCGGGATCTGCTACGGCATGCAGACCATGGCGCAGCAGCTCGGAGGACGGGTCGCTCCCGCGGCCGCTCGCGAGTTCGGTTATGCGGAAGTCACCTCGAGCGGCTCCTGCCGCCTGCTCGATGGGCTTGCGGATCGCCGCGACTCATCGGGACGCGGCGTGCTCGATGTTTGGATGAGCCACGGCGACCGGGTCGAGGTGCTGCCGCCCGGATTCAGCGCAGCAGCGGAGACACCGCACGCCCCGCTCGCGGCGATGTCCGACGAGCGGCGTCGATTCTACGGCGTGCAGTTCCATCCCGAGGTGACGCACACGCGGCAGGGCGCGCGCATGCTCGAGCGCTTCGTGCGCGAGATCTGCGGCTGCGATGCCCGCTGGACCCCCGGCAACATCATCGAGGAGCTCAGTGCGCGCGTGCGCGCTCAGGTCGGCGAGTCGCGAGTGCTGCTCGGCCTCTCCGGCGGCGTGGATTCC
>DASXNC010000229.1:0-6390 GCA_036495325.1 Steroidobacteraceae bacterium | reverse complement strand
TGCGCCCTCGGGCGTGGTGTATTGAGAGCCGGGTTTCTCCGGCGGTCTGAACCGTCCCATCTCGCAATCGGCTGCGTTATGTCGAAAGGCGTTTGAGGGCCTGCGCGACAGCGACTTAATGCAGGGGTTCTGTGGAGCGTTTCACGGCCGCTCTCGGGTCCGCCGACTAGGCTTGGTTTCCATGGCCGCCAAGTACTACACCCACTTCGTCACTGCAAGCTCTTCCGCCGCCGCCGCCCAGCGGGCGCGGCATCCGGGTAGCGAGTGGAGCGGGGTTGTGGAGCTGAAGATCCCGCTCGTCGAGGGCCGCACAGGCACGCGCGAGCTGCGGACGCTTCTCGCACAGAGCTTCGACGTGGCGAGCGAGGACATCCGCATTCTGCACTGGGCGCGCCTGCATTGACCGCGCCTCAATTGGCGGACCAGATCCCCTAGCGGACTTCCTTCCCTTCATCGAAAGTCCGCATTCTCGCCCCAGGCCACTTTGGCCTGGGGCTTTTTCTTTTGGTGAGGGCGATGGCGTGCCACCTACGGACGCGCCCGACCTGTAGCCGATTGCCGACAGAGCGGTCGGTGAAGTCCTCGAGCGCAGATGCCATAATTTGCGCCCATGGTCGATCGTCGCTCGCCCCTCCGCGCCGCAGCTGCACCCGTCTGCGCTGCACTGCTCTCCACAACGCTCGCCGCCTGCTCGCTCCTGGGTGCGCCCTGGTCGATGCGTCACCACGCGGCGCAGCCCGCGCCGCCTCCGCCTCCGCCGCCGCCGCCGTCCGCGATCGGCTCGCCGCCCGTTGCGACGTTCAAATTCGAGGTCGATCCGCAGGACGAGGTGATCGGGAATCTCGAGGTGACGCACACCACGAAGGACAACACTCTCGTGGACCTCGCGCGCCTGTTCGATGTCGGATACGAGGAGATCTCCCGGGCCAATCCTGGCGTCGACATGTGGCTGCCCGGAACCGGCCGCAAGGTCGTTCTGCCGACCGCGTTCGTGCTACCCGATGTACCGCGTCAGGGTATCGTCATCAACATCGCGGCGATGCGTCTCTACTATTTCCCGCCTCACAAGAAGGGGGAGCCGCAGCTCGTGTATACCCACCCGATCGGAATCGGGCGGGTGGGCTGGCGCACACCGGTCGGTGTCACCAAGGTCGTGCGCCGCGAGAAGAATCCAACGTGGCGGCCGCCGCCGTCGATCCTCAAGGAGCACCACGAGGAGGGCGATGATCTGCCTGTGGCGGTCGGTCCGGGTCCCGACAATCCGCTCGGCGACCGCGCGTTCTATCTCGCCTGGAACGGGTACCTCATTCACGGCACCAACAAGCCGGCCGGCGTCGGTCTGCGGGTGAGCCACGGATGCATCCATCTTTTCCCCGAGGATATCGACGCGCTGTTCGACAAGGTTCGGCTCGGCACGCCAGTGCGCGTCGTCAACGAGCCGTACGTCTTCGGCTGGCGCGACGGCGTGCTCTACATGCAGGCCTTCGGCTCGCTCGAGGACGATCCCCGCTGGCAAAAGATCAAGCAGGATGATTCGGCCTCGGCGCAGCCGGGCGGGGCGAATGGCGGAGGCGCAGCGACGGCGCCGAGTAATCGCCAGGGCGCCGACGCGCCCGGCGGCGCGCACGCTCAAGCGGGCAAGGACACGGACCGGCAAATGAAACGATTCCTCGCGAAGGCGCTCGGGCCCCGCATCGAGCACGAGCTCGCGCGGCGCCATCTGCGCGTCGACGCCGAGCTCGTCATGCAGCTCGCCCGCTCGCCGCGCGGGGTCCCGGTGCCCGTCTCGGAGCCACAGGACTCGGATAGCACTTCGGGTGATGCCGTTGAGCAGGTGCTCGGAAATGCGCTCCAGGTGCGCAACGCGCTCCCCGAAGGCTCGAACTGGGACGGAAAGACGGACCTGCCTGCAGATCAGACGTCCCCCGACGGAAAGTCTCCGGTCGATGCCAAGCAAGCGCCGGATGCCGAGCCCGCCGACCCGGCTACAGGTGCCAAACAAGCCGCGATCCCGCCGGCCTGAGTCACCGCGCGGGCGGGTACGTGAAGCGCGTGAAGCGACCGTAAGACCGGCGCCCCGGAGCACGTTTCGCTCGGTCATCGGCCATTGGGTCGCTCTTGCGCCGATTTCTGCCCTCGTCTGCGCTGTTCTGTTAGTCTCCGTCCGGCGACAAGACCAACGATTAGAAGCGGGGGATACAATTTGGCGGAGCAACGTGCGTTCGACTTGCCGTCGAGCGACACCGCTCGTCTCGAGCCCCTCATCGAGCGCTCGCCCACAGGCGTCACCGCATTCGTCGGACGTACTCTCAAAGGCCCAGTCGACCGGCCCGTCCGCGTCGCCAGCTTCGGCGAATTCCAGCAGACCTTCGGTGGACTATGGCAGCCCTCGATGCTGTCGTATGCGATCGAGCAGTATTTCGAGAATGGCGGCCGGCTGGCCCTCGTCACTCGCGTCGTCAACGGCGCCCGGCCGCCGACGCTCACGCTGCGTTGCGAGCAGGGCGAGCTCACGCTCTGCGGCGTCAATCCGGGTTCTCGCGAATATTTGCGCGCTTCCGTGGACTACGATGGCCTCGGCCAGGCCGAGCCGGATCGGTTCAATCTCATCGTTCAGCGAGTCCGCCTACCTGGCACCGAGCAGATAGAGGACCAGGAGATCTTCCGCGGCGTTTCGATCGAGCCGGGCTCGGCGCGATTCATCGGGGGATTGCTGCTCGAGTCGCGTCTCGTCCGGCTGCACGGCGCGCCGCCTCCCGCTCGCCCCGAGAGAACGACGGGAGGGCCGATCGGCCCTGCCGTTCGGTACGTAAGCTCGCGAAATGATGGCGACGACGGTGCACCGCTCACCGATTACGATGTGATCGGCTCGGCCGCGACTCGTACCGGTCTGCACGCACTACAGGCGGAGGAGGGCTTCGATCTGCTCTGTATTCCGCCTCTGAGCCGCGAGCGAGATGTCGGGCTCGCGACGCTGCTCGTTGCCGCGCGATTTTGCCGCGACCGGCACGCGCTGCTGATCGTCGATCCGCCTGCCGAATGGACCACACCGCAGACCGCGCTCGCCGCCTTCCGCGCTTGGCCCTTCCGCAGCGCGAACGCCGCAATGTTCTTCCCCCGCCTCGTCGCGCTCGATCGGGTGCGTAATCGGTCCGAGGTTTTCGGGTCGGCTGCGGCGTCCGCGGGCATGCTCGCTCGGGGCGACGAGCAGCTGCCCGTCTGGGCGCCGGCCGAGGGCGAGGAGCCGGTCCTGCGTCCCGCATTCAAGCTCGCAACGGCTATCGGAGATGCGGAGCGCGAGCGGCTCGCGCAGGCGGGCATCAACGCCCTGCAATCGATCCGCTCGAGCGGACGCGCACGCCTCACGCCGTGCACGCTCGCCGGCAATGCCGCGGGAGCCGCCGACCTGCATCCGCTTCCGGCGCGGCGGCTCGCGCTCTTCGTCGTGCGGAGCATCGAGCAAGGTGCACGCTGGCTGCTCACCGCGCCGAACGAGCCCGCAAGCTGGCAGCGTGCGCAGGCGCAGGTGGAGCATTTCCTCGGCGAGCTCGACACGGAGGGCGCCTTCGCCGGCAGTGAGCCGAAGGACAGCTACTTCGTCATCTGCGACGAGCGCATCAACCGACGTGAGACGATCGCCGAGGGCAAAGTGCATCTGCTTTTCGGCATAGCGGCGGTCAGGCCGGCGGAATTTCACGCCTGGCTCATCACTTACCAGGATCAAGCGAGCCGCGCGCGCAGCGTTGCCGTCAATCGCCTCGCGACCGCACAGCAGCGCGTCGAGTGGGAGATCGAGACGGCGATCTTGCGCAGCTAGTTTGAAGCTCGGGTCGGACCTCCTGAGCCCAAACCGCCGCCGCCCGGCGTGAGGATCTCGAGCTCGTCGCCCGGCTCGAGGCTGAAGCTCGCCGTGGCGGCGAGCGTCTCGATTGCTCCCGTCGCGCGGAGGATGCGCGCTGCGCCAGGCGCCGCTGCGCCGCCTTCCGCGAGCCCGAACGGCGGTACGCGCCGCCGGTTCGCGAGCAGCGCACCTGCGAGCGGCGCCAGGAATTTGAGACGCCGCACGACACCGTCGCCCCCCCGATGGCGGCCTGTCCCGCCCGAGCCCCGCCGGATGCGGAATTCCCGCACGAGCACCGGAAAACGGGCTTCGAGGATCTCGGGGTCCGTCAGGCGCGAGTTCGTCATGTGGGTCTGCACCGCGCTCGCGCCATCGAAATCCGGCCCCGCGCCGGCCCCGCCGGCTATCGTTTCGTAGTACTGCAGCCGCTCGTCGCCGAAGGTGAGATTGTTCATCGTGCCTTGCGAGGCGGCGAGCGCGCGGAGCGCGCCGTAGAGGGTGTCGACCAGGCACTGCGAGGTCTCCACGTTGCCTGCAGCAACTGCTGCGGGAGGGGCCGGGTCGAGCATCGACCCCGGCGGGATGACGATCTCGAGCGGCGCGAGACAGCCCTCATTAAGCGGGATCGGTCTATCGACGAGAGTGCGGAAGACGTACAGCACGGCGGCGATCGAGACCGCACGCGGTGCATTGAAGTTGTGGGCACCTTGAGGCGAGGTCCCCGTAAAGTCGATGCGCGCGCGGCGGAGGGTACTCTCGATATCGATGCGGACTGCAATGACCTGCCCGCCGTCCATCTCGCATCGGAACTCCCCCGGCCGCAGATGCTCGATGGCGCGGCGCACGCATTCCGCCGCATTCTCCTGCACCGCGTGCATGCCTGCGTTGAGAGCGGGAAGGCCGTGCTCGCGCACGGCGCGCTCGAGCTCGGCGGCTCCGCGCGCGTTCGCCGCGAGCTCCGCCCGCAAGTCGGCGAGGTTCTGCCGTGGATTGCGGGCGGGGTAGGGCGGTGCGAGCAGGCGCACCTCGAGCTCGCTTGCGCGAAGTCGACCGCGCTCGACGAGTTGGAAGTCCTCGAACAGAACGCCTTCCTCCTCGATGCGGCGGCTGAACGCCGGCATCGAGCCGGGCGCTGCGCCGCCGATATCCGCATGATGCGCGCGGGAGGCCACGAAGAAGTCCGGCGCCGTGGCGCCGCCGGGCGCCGCCAAATCCGCGCCGAAGAAAACCGGGCTCACGACGGTCATGTCCGGCAGATGCGTGCCGCCGTGATAGGGACTGTTGAGGAGCCACGCATCGCCGCGCCGCATGCGGCCGCGGTGCGCCTCGAGGACCGCGCGCACGCTCGCCCCCATGGAGCCGAGGTGTACGGGCATGTGCGGCGCATTCGCGACCAAGCCGCCTGCCGCATCGAACACGGCGCACGAATAGTCGAGCCTCTCCTTGATGTTCGTCGACTGCGCCGTGTGTCGCAGCACCTCACCCATCTGCTCGGCGACGTGCATGAAGAGATTGTTGAAGATCTCGATGTGCGAGGGCGCAACCAGCGCGCGCACCTGCGGGGCGGATTCGGCACGGGACTCTTCACACTCGAGGAGAATCTCCCCGCCCGCCAGGGGTCGGGCCGTCCAGCCCGGCTCGACAGCGAGCGTCGAGTGCGGTCCGACGATCAGCGCCGGACCCGCGATCTGGGTGCGTAGCCCGGCGCTCGCGAAGAGCGGCACCTCGCGCCAGCCGTCGAACCAGACTCGACCAATGCGCGGCAGGTCGGGCGACGCATTCTCCTCGGGCGCCTTCAGCTCCCGTGCTTCGAGCGGTGAGGCTCGCATCTCGAGGCTCACGGCCTCGATCAATACCTCGAGCCCGGTCGGATCGAAGCCGAAGCGGCGCTGATGCATCTCGCGGAAGCCTAGCTCGACTTCGGCGAGCGTGGCGAGCGGGATCGCGAGCGATGACTCGCTGTCGCCGGCGCGCAGCTCGAGCAGGCGAACGACGGTCGTATCGCGTGGCGGGTCGCTTGACGCATCGTTTGCGGCGGCGAGCTCGGTGCGCGCACGAGCTTCGAGCGATGAGAGCCGCTCGATGGCGGCAGCCAGTCCTTCCTCGTCCAGGCGACGCCGAAGGCTCGCGCGAAGCAACGCGGAGCGGCCCGCTACGGCGATGCCGAACGCGGAGAGAACGCTGGCGAGCGGGTGGGTCAAAACGCGCCGTATGCCGGCTGCGCGCGCAACGCCGCACGCGTGCTGACCGGCCGCGCCCCCGAATGCGAAGAGCGTCAGCTCCGCTGGATCGAGTCCCTGGCGGACGGAGACCCGGCAGATCGCATTCGCCATCGCAGCGACGGCGACGGCGAGATAGGACTCGGCGAGGCTCTCGAGCGTCGCGGCGGCAGGTCGCGCCGCTTTCGGCATCGTCGCATGCGCCTCTGCGGCAAGCGTCTCGAAGCGTCGTTCGACGATTGAGCGGTCGATGGGACTCGTCCCCTCGGGGCCGAAGAGCCTCGGGAGGGTATCGGGCCGCAGCCGCGCGAGCAGCACCTGAATGTCGGT
>DASXNC010000228.1:0-2387 GCA_036495325.1 Steroidobacteraceae bacterium | reverse complement strand
CGGCCTTACGCCGGGAGCGAAGGTGATGGTGATGGGCGCAGGCCCGATCGGACTCGGGGTCGCGTACTGGGCACGGAGGCTCGGCGCAACGCGCGTCGCCGTCACGGACCTCACGCTGCTGCAGGCTGACCGTGCGATGGAGATGGGCGCGACGGCCTTCATCAAAGCAGACGAGGACGTCGTGCGTGCCGTCAACGCCGCGCTCGGCGGAGCGCCCGATGTCGTCTTCGAGTGCGTCGGCCGGCCGGGAATCCTCTCGCGCGCGCTCGAGCACGTGCGGCCGCGCGGCCTCATCGTCATGCTCGGTCTCTGCACGGTCTTGGACAGTTTTGTGCCGTTCCAGGCGGTGTCGAAGGAGGTGCGCATCCTCACTTCGGCGTTCTTCAATATGGGCGAGTACCGCGCGGCGCTCGATGTGCTCGACGGCGGCCGCTCCTCCGCCAAGGCCATGGTGACCGACACGGTCCGGCTCACCGAGATGCCTGGAATGTTCGAGGCGCTGCGCGAGCGCACCTCACAGTGCAAAGTCATGGTGCGGCCGGACTGATCGCATACGGGGCACCGCACCGGTTGCGGCGCTCACACGGCAAGGAGATTCGCGATGGCTGAAGCGCACATCGATCCCGCCGTCATGCGCCTGTCGAGCCCGGCGGGTCTGCGCGCGGAAATCAATGCAAACGGGTCCGTGCGGCGCTTCGACTGCGGTGCGCTCACGCTTTCGCTGTTCCTCGGCAACGAGCTCGAAGGCGGCCCTGCGAACCTCTACTTGCGGCGCCGCTCGGCAGCCGCCGAATGGACCGCGCTTCTCGGCCCGACGAGTCCCACCCGTTTCGCGGCGAGCGCCGCGGGCGACCGGCTCACCGGAACCGGCGAGTGGCTCGGCATCGAATATTCGATCGCGCTCGTGCTCGCGCGCGATGCGCCCGCCTGGTTCTGGCACGTGCGGCTTCGGAACATGAGCTCGGCGCCTCAGGAGCTCGATCTCACCTTGGCTCAGGACATCGCGCTCGCGCAGTACTGGGCGGTGCGTCTCAACGAGTACTACGTCAGCCAGTACATCGATCACACCCCGCTCAGCGACGCGGTGCACGGACATCTCATCGCCTCGCGGCAGAATCTGGCCGTCGACGGCCGCCATCCCTGGTGTCTGATCGGCTCCCTCCGAAGCGGCGTGTCGTTCGCGACGGATGCGCTGCAGTTCTACGGCCTCGCGGCCCGCAGCGGGCAAGCGCCCGCTGCCATGACCGGAGAATTGCCCGGGAGACGGTTGCAGCACGAACACTCGCTCGTCGCAGTCCGCGATGCGCCGCTCCGGATCGAGCCGGAATCGCACGCTGCCGCAGGTTTCTTCGGGTTGCACGTCGCCGATCACCCCGAGGCCACATCGGCCGCCGATTTGAAACGCCTGAATGACATCCGCTCGCTTCCGGAAGCGGCCATGGAGATCGAGCAGGGCGCTCGAGCACACGCGCCCGCCGGAACCGCCAAGCGAGTAAACCCAGCCCCGCCGGAGGCTGCGACCCTCTTCAGCATTCGCCCCATCCTCGACGTGCTCGATCTCGAGCCGGGCTCGCTGCACGATGCGTTTCCGCCGCCGTGGCGGCACGAAGAGCGCGACGAGCGCGGCGCGCTGCTTTCCTTTTTCCACGGCGATGACCGCCACGTCGTACTGCGCGCCAAGGAGCTGCGTGTGTTGCGCCCCCACGGACAGCTGCTGCGGACAGGCCGGCGCCTGGTACCCGATGAGTCGGCCCTGACCTCGACGATGTGGATGAGCGGTGTGTTCCACTCGATGGTCACTCAAGGACACGTCAGCATCAACCGGCTGCTCTCGACGGTGCACGGGTACATTGGCCTCTTCCGCTCGCAGGGACAGCGCGTATTCGTCGGGTCGGAGGGGGCCTGGCAGCTGCTCGATGTGCCCTCGGCGTTCGAGATGTCCCCCGCGGGCGGCCGCTGGATCTATCGTCACGCAGGCGGAGTCATCGAAGTGCGGAGCGAGGCGCACGGTGAGCCGCAACGGCTCACACTTGCGATTGAAGTTCGCTCAGGCGCTCCGGCGCGATTCCTCATCTCGAATCATCTGGCGCTCGATGGAGACGATGGCAGCGGGCCGAGCCACCCGCGGTGGCAGCAGGAAGGGGAGGGCGTGTCCGCCGCGCCTTCACCGGGCACGGAGCTCGGCCGGCGCTTCCCGGCCGGGAGATTTCTTCTCACGCCGCTGCCAGGCACGCGCTGGGAACAGGTGGGCGGTGACGAGGTGCTGTTCGCGGATGGACGATCGCGCGGGCAGCCTTACGTCTGCATCCTCACCGGGCCGACGCGCCTGGCGGGCGTTGAGATTCGCGGTGATTTGGTCAGCGAGACGCCGGACGTTCGCGAATCCG
>DASXNC010000227.1:0-4519 GCA_036495325.1 Steroidobacteraceae bacterium | reverse complement strand
CAGCGGGCGGGGGAGGTGACGGGGCAGCCGCCGGCGCGGCGGGCTGCGCGCTGGCCGGTCCGGCTGAGCTCGGGGCTGCCGCAGGTTGCGACCCCGACGCGCTCGCCATCAGCTCCAAGATGTTGAGTCTACCGGTCGGTGTTCGCCGGATCCGGATCGTGCCGCCGTTGAGCCGGACTGGGCCGATGCTCACCGCGCGCTGCGCGAGGTCGAACGTGCTGCCGTCGACCTCGATCCTCGCGAGATCGACATAATCCGTCATGCCCTTGCGGGGCCGCACACCGAGGTCGGTCACCGTGAGCCGACTCAAGCCGACGCGAAGGTTCGACGTTTGGCCCACGGATAGCACGTAGTCCCCTTGAATCCCGACGAGGCCGGAGGAGACCTCGACCGGCAGGGCATCGCCGAGGAGGCTCGCGAGCGTGCCGGCGTGCAGGTCGGTCACCTCGAAGCGGCCGCGCGAGGGCGCCGGAGCGACGCCAATATTCCCTCGCCATTGGAAACGCTCACCGAGAGTGGTCGTTATATCGAGCGAATACGCATCCGCCGCCGCGGCGATCGTGCTGAAGTCGCGCAGCTCGAAGGTGACCGGCTTGAGCTCGGTGTGAAAGCGCCGGGCGGCCATGAGGTCATCGAATGTCGCGCGCCCCTGACTCATCGTGAATCGATCGATCACGAGCCTCATAACCCCTGGAGCCGCGGGAGGTCCGGGCTGCGCGGCGGGGGCGGCGAGCGCCTGGAGATTGAGCACACCGTCCGGCCGGACGATTGCGCGCGCGAAGGGCCGCTCGATGAAGATGTTCCGGAAGCTTGCGGCGCGGCGCCAGAGGCTCGCGATCGAGAGCTCGACGTGCAGTAGACCGGCTCCAACCATCGGGCTGCCGTCGGTATCCGGGACCGAGAGGTCGCGCGCGTCGAGCGTCAGCGTGAAGGGATTGAACCGGATGTCGCCGAGCGCAAGTCTGCGATGGTAGTGGGTATCGACGTAGCCGGTGAGCTCGGAGCGGAGCACGTGCGGAACGACGAGAAAGCCGGCGAGGGCATACAGGCCCACGAGGACGGCGATGACAGCCGCAGTGAGCAGAAGACGCTTGGCCCAGGGCCGTTGAGAGGCGAGCGACACTGCCGTCCGATCCTCGATCGGAATCCCCGCTCATTGTAGTGCACACGCGGAGTGACATCTATGAACGATCTCCACGGGCTCGAGCGCTTCGTCGAGGCGCAGGAACCGGTCTATACGCACGTTCGCGCGGAGCTCGAAGCAGGACGCAAGCGGACGCATTGGATGTGGTTCGTCTTTCCGCAGCTGCGCGGGCTCGGAGCGAGCCCGACCTCCCGCCGCTTCGCGATCGCCTCGCTCGCCGAAGCCCATGCCTACCTGGAGCATCCACTCCTTGGGCCGAGGCTCCTCGAGTGCACCCGCCTCGTGAATGCGGTCGAGGGCCGGACGCTCACCGAGATCTTCGGCTCCCCAGATGACCTGAAGTTTCGCTCATGCATGACGCTGTTCGCCGCGGCCGGCGGTTCGGAGCGGGCGCTCTTTGATGCCGCACTGCGCAAATACTGCGGGGGAGTGTCCGACGAGCGGACGCTCGCGTTGCTTACGTCCCCGCTTATCTGACATGAACGTAATTCGCCGCTCGGAACGCCCGCGCCTCCGCATGCGTCTAATTCAGGGAAGGACGAAACGCATGTTCTGGAGAAGCTGCATCCTGTTGCTCGTCTGGGGACTGCTCGTCGCGAGCTGCGCGACGGTTATTCCCTCGTAAAGCGCGGGCTAGGCCGAGCGGGTATCGGGAGGTGCGCGGACCTCGGGTGCGCGGACCTCGGTATGAAGCACACTGCGCGCCGGGTGCGTCACGAGCCCCGCCGCGAGTCCGAAGACCGGGTAGGCGGCGCATGCGGCTACCGCCGCTAACCAGGGCGCAGCGTTCAGGGCCTCGACGGCGAGGAACACGGCGGCGGTCGCCGCCAAGGCTCCTGCGAGACGCACGGCGGTGCCGATCATGAGGGCCGGTGCGACCGAGCTGCGCAGCCGACCAGCGCAGACTAGGATGACGACGCCGACGCTCGTGATCGCGGCGATGACCGCGCCTACGAGCCTGAGGCGGGGAATGAGGACGAGGTTGAGCGCGATCGTGAGCGCGGTCCCCACGAGTATCGCGATGAGGTAGATGGACGGTCGGCGTACGGTATAGGCGACCCGATAGAACGTGCCCTCGGCGCCCTTGAGTACGGCGAGTCCGGCAAACCAGGGGAGGATCTCCGCCGCAGGCGCAAACGCCGCGCCGAAGATCGGTGTGATGAGCAGCGGGACGAGGCAGAAGAGTCCGACTGCGAGCCACCCGGCGAGAAAGAACATGAGGCGGGACAGCTCGCGCACGCTCCCGCGGAATGCCACGGGATCGAAAGCCGCGGCGCGAGTGAGCGAGGGATACGCCGCTATGCCGAGCAGGAACAGCGGGAGCACCCCATATTCGACGAACTTCATGTTCGTCGCGTAGAGGCCCACTTCCGCATTGCCGAGCAGGAACGCGATCAACAGAAAGTCCGTTCGCGCATAGAACTGTCCGAGCAGCTCGCACCCGGTGAACGTCGAGGTGGAGCGCAGAGTCCGCGCGATCCGCTTCAGATCACCGTGCGGCCGGAGTGACACACCGTGTGCTGCCGCATTGCGGGCCGCGAGCGCGACGAGCAGAGCACCGGCTACCGGAAAGCCGACGAGCAGCGCCGGCATCGACGTCTGTCCGGCCCAGATGCTCGCGAGTGCGAATGCGATCGCACCGAAGCGGCAGACGAAGTCCGTGAGCGCTGGCGCCTTCATGGACTGCGATGCCATCGAGGGTATGAAGAACGTGCGGGCGAGGTATTGGCAGGTGAGCAGGGCCGACAGCTCGAGGATCACGGACGGTCGTGCGCGAAGGCCGCCGGTGAGGGCGACAAAGATCGCGAAGCACACCACGGCGCAGACGAGCTGCACGTATTGCGCCGTGAGAATGTCGGCCCACAGCCGGCGGCGTGCTGCCTCGTCGGTGGCGCGCGCATAGAGCGAGGTGCCGCATTCATCGAAGCCGGCGCAAGCCAGGAACGCGAGAAAGCTGGCGAGCGCGAAGGCGAACGAATATTCGCCGGTGGTGGCCGGCCCGAACGAGCGCGAGATCGCGACGAAGAGCGCGAAGCTGGCGACATCCCCCGTGACGCGTCCGCTCGTGAGCCAGAACGCGTTGCGGAACACCCTCATCACCTAGGCACTCTCATGATGCCTCGGCGTTGTCCTCGGACAGGAAATTCGCAGGCAGCATCAGAGTCGGAGAATCGTCGACCCATTCTCGAGCCTGCTCGGCCTCGGCGCCCGATCCGGCAGCCACGCCGGCCTGAGCGGGGGTGGCGCCCCGCAAACACGCGAGAGCTTCCTCCGGCTCGACCGGCGCGCAGAAGAAATTGCCCTGGCCGAAGTGGCAGCCCATCTCCTCGAGCGCGTCGGCCGTCGACTGCGACTCGACCACTTCGGCGATCGGCGTGAGACCGAGGCTCGCTGCGAGCTGCACCATCGCCGAGGCGAGGCTCGCACCGCGCTCGCCAGCGCCACCCGTGATCGGCCGATCGATCTTCACGTAGTCGAACGGGAAGAGCTGCAGGTGATTGAGCGATGAATATCCCGTGCCGAAGTCATCGAGCATCAGCTGAACACCGGTACGGCGTAGACGCTCGAGAGCATCGCGCGCAACGCCGACGTTACTGATGAGCCCGCCCTCGGTCAGCTCGAATTTGAGCGCCTCGGGCGGAGTCGAAGTCTCCTCGAGCTGTGCGCCGACGAAGTCGGCGAGCTCCAGGTCGCGTAGCACCCCGGCCGAGAGGTTCACGGAAAGATAGAACGGCGCATCGGGTGGCAGCCGCCTGCGCCATTCGCCCGCGAGACGGCACACCCGGCGGACCGCCCAGCGCGTGATCGGCACCATGAGTCCCGCTTCCTCGGCGATGGGCAGGAAACGGTCGGGCCGCAGCAGCCCCTCGACGGGATGGCGCCAGCGCAGCAGCGCCTCGGCGCCAACGGCGCGTGGACCGCGCAGATCGACGATCGGCTGAAAAAGCAGCGTGAGCTCGCGCCGCTCGAGGGCGACGTGCAGGTCGGCCTCGAGGCTCACGAGGCTCGCCGCATCGCCCCCCATCGAGGGCGTATACGCGACGGAGAGCGAATTCTCGGTACGTTTGGCGACGGAGAGAGCGATGTCCGCCTCGCGCACGACGTCGTCCGCGCGCTGCGGCCCCGCGGCAACGCAGGTCATGCCGACCCGCGCCGTGATCGCAAGTCGGTGACGGCGCAGCTCGAACGGCTCGTGGAGCGCTTCGTGGAGCGACGCCGCGAGCCCCATCGCGGCGTCGGTCGTCTCGATCCCGCGGGCGAGCAGCGCGAACTGCGCTCCGCCCCATCGCGCGAGAATGCCGATCGAGGACGCAGCAATCTGCTCGAATCGCCGCGCAGCCTGCACCATGAGCTCATCGCCGGCGGTGTGCCCGA
>DASXNC010000226.1:0-3158 GCA_036495325.1 Steroidobacteraceae bacterium | reverse complement strand
CCGCCCCACTCCGGATGTGGCGGTGCGGTGAACAAGGCCTCATCGAGCACGTATTCCCAGTAGCCCGCGAACTCCCGAATCGCGATGACCCGAGCATTGAGGGAATGCTTGAGGCCTCCGTGCCCCATGACGATTACCTCGTCGCCCACACCGAGCGAAGCGCTCGCACCGCGTTCGACCGCAGGCACATCCAGGTTCCCGAGCGGGAGCACGAGACCGAAGCCGCTCGTCTGATCGTACGCGAGCGCATGACCGGGCACGACGCGGCCGTCGTGCGTGGTGAGCCAGATCGTGGTCGCCTCGGTGATCAGATAGCCGATGGTGAGCACGAGGCCGTCGGCGCCGATGACGACCCCGCTGCCGATGCGCTCGGTGCCGAGAATGGAGGCTGTAAACGCGCGCTCCGGAATCTCCGTGTGCACCATGACCATGGAGCGGAGCGCCGAGTCGAGATCGAAGCCGACCGCGCCAGGCGTCGGCTGCAGCGCCGCGGGGAATGCCCACTCGGTCTGAAGAGGCATGCGGCTCAATTTACCAGGGTCGAACGCCGGCCGGTACGCGGGAGCTTCGCTGGCCGATATGCGGTGCCCGCGAGGCTATAATGCCGCCCCCGCGCTTGCCGCCCTCGATCGTGCGCCCCAAAGGACTTGAATCATGGGAAGACTGCTCAATGTTTTATCGATCATGACATTCATTGCGACGGCGGCGAGTGCCGCGGACCTGCCGAGCGACGCGGCGGTTGCGTCGCATCGCGCCGGCATCGATGTGGCTGGGATGGACCATGCCATCCGCCCGCAGGAAGACTTCTACGCTTTCGCGAACGGCCATTGGCTCGCGCACACGGTCATT
The DNA here is from genome assembly GCA_036495325.1 of Steroidobacteraceae bacterium. Taxonomy (GTDB): domain Bacteria; phylum Pseudomonadota; class Gammaproteobacteria; order Steroidobacterales; family Steroidobacteraceae; genus JASHUC01. The sequence continues at coordinate 2,309 of DASXNC010000226.1, read as the reverse complement.
CCTCCGGACAAATCCCAGTCCTCGGTGCTCACCGAGCTTTCCGACCGCACGCTCGAGCAGCTCCATGGCATCGTCGATGCGGCGGCGCACTCGACGAGCGCCGCCCCGGGCTCCGAGATGCGCAAGGTCGGCGATCTCTACGCGAGCTTCATGGACGAGGCGGCGATCGAGGCGGCGGGATTGAAGCCGTTGCGCGCGGAGCTCGCGCGGATCGATGCGCTGAAGTCGAAAGAGGAGCTCCCCGGCATCATCGCGCACTTCTCGCGCATCGACGTGACCACACCGTACGACATCGGCGTGACGCCGGACGCGCGCGATTCGACGAAGTACGCGGTCGGCATCGATCAAAGCGGCCTCGGCATGCCGGACCGCGACTACTACCTCCGCGACGACGATGCGCGCATGAAGGCGGCGCGCGCCAAGTACGAGGCTCACATCGCGCGGATGCTCGAGCTCACGGGCGATTCCGCCGCGAAGGCCAAACAACGGGCATCCGACATTCTCGCGCTCGAGACCTCGATCGCGCGGGCGCAGTGGACCAAGGTCGAGCTGCGCGACCCGGTGAAAACGTACAACAAGACCCCGTTCTCGAGGCTGCCGGGAGTGATGCCGGGATGGGGATGGAGCGGTTATCTGGATGCGGCGGGCATCGCGCACAAGGTCGACTACGTGATCGTCGGGGAGCCGAGCTACTTCGAGGCGCTCGGCCGCATCGTGCGCGACACTCCACTTCCGGTCTGGAAGAGCTATTTCCGCTGGCATCTGCTGTCGTCGTTCGCGACGCTGCTGCCGCGCGCGTTTGTCGAGGAGAACTTCGCGTTCTATGGCGGGGTGCTGCGCGGAACGCCGCAGAACCAGCCGCGCTGGAAGCGCGGCATCCACCTCGTCGACGGGGCGATCGGGGAAGGGCTCGGCAAGCTCTACGTCGCCAAGTATTTCCCGCCGCAGTCCAAAGCCCGCATGCAGGTGCTCGTCGGCAATCTTCTCGCCGCGTACCGCCACGACATCGACGCGCTCGACTGGATGGGCCCGCAGACGAGGAAGGAGGCGCAGGCGAAGCTCGCGCGGATGCAGACCAAGATCGGCTATCCGAACCGCTGGCGCGATTACAGCGCACTCTCGATCGTCCGCGGCGATCTCATCGGCAACGTCATCCGCGCGAGCGAGTTCGAGTACAACCGCCAGATCGGAAAGCTCGGCAAGCCGATCGACCGTGAAGAGTGGGAGATGACCCCGCAGACGATCAACGCCTACTACCGGCCCGACCTCAACGAGATCGTCTTTCCGGCCGCGATTCTGCAGCCGCCATTCTTCAATCGGCAGGCGGACGATGCGGCGAACTACGGAGCGATCGGCGCGGTGATCGGCCACGAGATGAGCCACGGCTTCGACGATCAGGGGAGCCAGTTCGACGCGAACGGAAACCTGCGCGACTGGTGGACGAAGGCGGACCATGAGCGCTTCGCAGCGAAGACCGCCGCGCTCGTCGCGCAATACGACGCGGCCGAGCCCCTCAAGGGCTATCACGTGAACGGCAAGCTCACGCTCGGGGAGAACATCGCAGACAACTCCGGGCTCGCGATTTCGTACAAGGCATACCGGATCGCGCGCAGCGGCGCGCCCGCGCCGGTCATTGACGGCTTCACGGGCGAGCAGCGTTTCTATATCGCGTTCTCGCAGGTCTGGCGCGGCAAAGTCCGCGATGAGATGCTCGTGCTGCTGCTGAAAGCAGACCCACACTCTCCGGACAGTGTGCGCGGGCTGCTGCCGCTCAAGAACCAGCCGGCATTCTATTCGGCGTTCGACGTGAAGGCCCGCGACGGGATGTACCTGCCGCCCGAGAAGCGGGTGATCATCTGGTGAGGCTTTTCGCGGGGGCGCTCGCCGCGTCACTCGCCGTTGCGGCCTCACCGGCTCTGCGGGCCGCGCCGGCGCCGGCGCGCATCCGCCACGTCTTTCTCATCGTTCTCGAGAACGAGTCGTTCGGAACGACTTTCGGGACGGACTCACCCGCGCCATATCTCGCCCGCACTCTCCCGTCTCAGGGCCTGCTCCTCACGCGCTACTATGCGATCGGTCACAACAGCCTCGGCAACTACATCGCGCTCGTGAGCGGCCAGGCTCCGAACGAAGATACGCAGGGCGACTGTCTGCGTTACAGCGACTTCGCGCCCGCACGACCCCGCGTCGATGCGCACGGGCAGGCGCTCGGGCGTGGCTGCGTCTATCCGCGCTCGGTGAAGTCGCTCCCGGATCAGCTCGAGGCGGCGGGCCTCACGTGGAAGGGCTACATGGAGGACATGGGCAAG
>DASXNC010000225.1:0-1656 GCA_036495325.1 Steroidobacteraceae bacterium | reverse complement strand
AGGCTCATACGAGGCCCCGGCCGGCCCTTACCGCTGCTGCTGCACGACTCCTCGGGTCGGGCGGCGTTGCGGCACGGCTGAAGACGCCCCGGCATGTCGAGACTCCCCATGTTGGTGTTGTATACCACTATATCAGGCTCCACCCGGCGCGGCAACGCGCGCGAGCCGTGCAGAGCGACCGGAACTTCAAATCTAACGAACGCGGCGCCCGGACTAGTAGGTCTTGATCGTCGGATCGACGTCGCGCGCCCAGGCCAGAATGCCGCCAGTCAGGTTCGCCGCGCGATATCCCATTCGGTGGAGGTAATCCGCCACTTGCGAGCTGCGTCCGCCGGAGCGGCACATCACGACGATGTCGCGGTCCTTGGGCAGTTCGGCGAGCCGCGCCGAAATCTCGCCCATTGGAATGTCGAGCGTGCCGGTGAGCCGGGCGATATCCCGCTCCCACGGTTCTCTCACGTCCAGCACGACCGGCGGATGTGCGGCTCGGAGGCGGGAATCGAGCTCGCCGGCGGAAACCTCGGGGACGGCAGCCATTGTCGAGCCCTCAGAAAGTGAAGGTGCGGGGGCGCCTCGCATTGATCAGCGGATCGAGGACCGTCTCGAAGAGGCTCTCGCGCGCATAAACGCTCTCCGCCATGCACCGCACAAGCCAAGCCTCCATGGCCGGTGGCTCGCCCACGACCGCGAAGAGCCGGCCTCCGATCGCCAGGAGCCGCTCGAATTGCTCATCACGAATCGGCAGAGACGCGGTGAGCGCGATCGCGTCGTAGCGCTCGGCGGTCTCGAGCCGGGTGGCGTCGGCGGCGACGACCTCCACGTTGCTGATGCGGAGGTCCGCGAGCGTCGTGCGGGCGGTATCGGCGAGATCGGGAAAGATCTCGAGCGAGCGCACGTGCGCACTGCGGGACGCGAGGCAGGCGGTCACGAAGCCCGTTCCGGTACCGATCTCGAGCACGCGCTCGGAGCCTTGAAGCTCGAGCGACTGCAGCAGACGTCCCACGAGGTTCGGGCGTAGCATGTGCTGGCCATGGGGCAAGGGAATGTCCGTGTCAGCAAAGGCCAGGAACCGGTGTTCAGCAGGCACGAATCGCTCCCGCGGTACGTTGCGGAACGTGTCGAGAACGCGCTCGTCCAGCACGTCCCAGGCGCGGACCTGCTGTTGGACCATCTGCTCGCGGGCGGAATCGCTCAACGTCATCGTTCGATCTCGATGTGACTTATCGTGCCTCGGTAACAAGGCGCAGCAAGGTAAGGGTTTTCCGCTGCGCTGCCAAGCGCCGGCCCGAATATAGTGAAATCGGGCCAAGGCAAGCGCTGCCGCGCGCTATGCTTTCGCCGTTCATGGACGAGGGCGCGCGAGAAGATCAACGAAGTCAGTTGCGCGGCGCTCTCCCTATCACGAGGCCATAAGGGGATATGTCGTTCGTCTGGGTGGGGTGGCTCGCGCTCGCGCTGGTCGCGGCTGCATTCGCCGTGCTTTACCTGCTGCAACGTCGTGAGCTCAAGTCGGTCGGCCTCCTCTCGCAGGAGGTCCAGCGCATTGCGATCGGGGGGCGGCTCGGCGGCCGAGTGGAAGTACAGACGCCGAGCTCCGAGGTCTCCGCTCTCATGACCGCGATCAATCATCTGCTCACGCGCGCTGCGGCAGGAACC
>DASXNC010000224.1:0-2362 GCA_036495325.1 Steroidobacteraceae bacterium | reverse complement strand
TCGCGCCAGGACTCGAGCCAGGCATCCGAAGCTTCATCGCCACTGCCAACGAGCCGGCCGAAGCGCGGTGCCGAATCGTTGTGTCCGGCGATCATCGGCTGACCGAGATACAGGCGCCCGAGACCGAGCTTCGCCGCGGAGACCATGGAGGAGGGCGAGCCCGCCGCGCAGAACGCACGTCCTTTCAGTGTGCGCAGCGGACGCGGCCTGATCTCGCGCCGCGGCTGTTTGAAGAGCTCACCACCCTCGATCACCCCGGTCTCCATCGCCCGCATGATCATCGCCACCGTCTCGTCGAAGCGCTCGCGAGCCTGCGCTTGATCGACGCGCAGGCCCTGATACTCCAATCGCGACAGCCCGCGGCCGAAGCCGAGGAGCGCGCGGCCGCCCGAGACGTGATCCAGCAGCACGATCTCCTCGCACAGGCGCACGGGGTCATGCCAGGGGACCACGATCACCTGCGTGCCGAGGCGCACGCGCGGGTGCCGGCCAGCCAGGTGCGCGAGGTACATGAGCGGGTTCGGGCTTATCGAGTAGTCGCTGAAGTGATGCTCGGTGATCCAGACGGACTCGAAGCCGAGCTCGGCGGCGAGCTCGAGCTGCGTCAGCTCCTCGCGGATGAACTGCCGGTCGTCGATTTTCGAATGATTCGCGAATCCGCTTGCGATTCCGACGTGCATGTTGTCCGCTCCAACGAGGTGGCAACGGCCGGCGCTGGCCTCGCCTCGGTATAAGGAACCCTGTCATGAAAAGCAAGCGCGATGCTTCCGGGCTTAGGCCCTGGTACGCTCGGCAGCAGCCAAGTAAGCGGGAGCGCCCATGTCAGAGCATCGCATCCCGGTAAGTCATGTCGGCAGCCTCGTGCGTCCGTCCGAGTTCGTGGCTCTGCTCGAGGAGAAGGCCGCGGGCAGGCCCGTCGCGAACTTCGATGCGGCGCTCAGATCGGCCGTCGAGACGGTCGTCCGCCGGCAGGTGCAGGCGGGTGTGGACATCGTGAGTGACGGCGAATTCGGCAAGGGAATCGGCTGGGAGCAGTACGTTCTCGAGCGCCTTTCCGGCTTCTCCGAGGAGCCACCGGGCGATCCAGCGAGTGGCGAGCCGGCGGTCCCGAGATGGGGCGACTTCGCGCGGTTCGCGGATTTCTACCGCGAGGCCTTCGGTCGGGACCGCTACCTCGAGCACCCGATGCCGTGCACGGGCCCGATCCGCTACACCGGCATCGCGCCTCTGCAGCGCGACATCTCGAACCTGAAAGCCGCCGCCGCGAATGCCGGCGCGTATGCAGCTTTCCTGCCGCTCGTCGCCCCGGCGAGCGCCACGGCACTCTCCGAGAACCGCTATTACGCGAGCGACGAGGAGTACATCTATGCGGTGGCCGAGGCGCTGCGTGTGGAGTACCAGACAGTGCTCGACGCGGGTCTCCTCGTTCAAATCGACGATGCCCATCTGCCGTTCATGTACGACCGGATGGTCCCGCCGGGTACGGATGCGGACTACGACCGCTGGGCGCGCCTCAGAATCGAGGCTCTCAATCATGCGCTTCGCGGGCTCGATACGAGCCGGGTGCGTTATCACATCTGCTGGGGCAGCTGGAACGGACCTCACACCCGCGACGTGCCGCTGAGGAGGATCGTCAGCCTGCTGCTCGAGCTGAACGTCGGCGGTTATGCGATCGAAGCCGCGAATGCGCGCCACGAGCACGAATGGCAGGTCTGGAAGGAAGTCAAACTTCCCGAGGGCCGCAAGTTGATGCCCGGCGTCGTCAGCCATCAAACAAACGTCGTCGAGCACCCCGAGCTCGTCGCGGAACGGCTCGAGCGCTTCGCAAGCGTCGTCGGTCGCGAGAACGTGATCGCGGGTACCGATTGCGGGTTCGCGCAGGGTCCGTTCGTACGTCGCGTGCACGAGTCGATCATGTGGGCGAAGCTCGAATCGCTCGCGCAAGGCGCCGCGCTTGCGAGCAGCGCACTGTGGAAACGCCGTTCCGTCGCGTAAGTTGCCGCGCGTACCGAAGGGGCCCGGCGCCGCGGGGCGCCGGACCCGGCGGGCTCGATCCGGAACTTCAGACGCTGACGCACACCGCCTTGGTCTCGAGGTAATTGTTCAGCACCTCGTGACCCATCTCACGGCCCCACCCCGACTGCTTGTAGCCGCCGAACGGCAGCGCCGCATCGAAGATGTTGTAGCAGTTGATCCAGACCGTCCCCGCTCGCAGGCGGTTGGCGATGCGCTGCGCCCTTGCCATGTCCTTGGTGTAGATGCCTGCCGCGAGGCCATAGGTCGTGTCGTTGGCACGGGCGACCAGATCGTCATCCACGTTCTTGAACGGTATCGCGGTGACCACAGGGCCGAAGATCTCCTC
>DASXNC010000223.1:0-3307 GCA_036495325.1 Steroidobacteraceae bacterium | reverse complement strand
GCGGATCGAGGCCGAGAGTACCGATTTGTCGCCGGAGAAAGGCGCGCCGGCATCCAGATTGACGCCCGGCGACAAGGCGGCGAGGGCATGAAGGTCGGTGAGGTTCTTCTCCTGCATCTCCGAGGTCGTGAAGGCCTGGATGGAGATCGGTACGTTCTGGACGTTCTCGGTGCGTTTGGTCGCCGTAACCACGACCTCCTGCAACCCAGTCGATGCGGGAGCGGTCGTCTGCGCGGCCGCTGGTTGATCGGTGGTCTGCGGCGCCTGCTGCGCGAAGGCCGCGGCCGTCCCGAGCGCGAGTGCCACCGCCATCGCCACGCTCGATCGCGTCCGCGCCGAGCCACCCCGCGCCGCAGCGCCCATCGATCCCGTAACCGGTGTCGTCGTCATGGTATTCCCCCTCAAACCCACCATAACCAGTTCATCGGCGGAAGCAGCCGGCGCGCTGCGGGCGAACGAGACCCCGGGCGAGCTCGGCCGGCGCGGCTATTGTTGTTGCCGCCGCGCCGCATCACACTCTATCTAACCGCCGAAGCCTATCTCACGCATGGGCGCCAGACACGGACAGGAGTGCACTGTTACGTGTCCGACAGCGCGTTAGACGGCCACGCTCTCGATTCTCCAAAATTTGTGCGAAAACTGCAACAGAAATCGGGACGCGTTGCTCCGGATTTACTCGCACAAAGCGCTCGCTCGGCACCGAACCAGCACACCCAACGTCGAGTTGCAGGTGCCGCCATCCATCGTTGCGCAGCGATGGATGGCGGAACTGCAAGCGCTCAGGTCCCTGCGGCTCGCCAGCCGCCGGGCGCGTACGAGCTGCGCACGACCTCGACGAACGGCGCCGGACTCACCACCCCGCGAATCTCGCTTTGCACGTGCGGCTCGACGGTGGGCTTGGTGGTGCCGCCGTTCGGCTCGCCCCAGATGAGCGTCACCTCATTGCCGGGCTCGGCGTACTCTGCATCGAGCACGGCGAGCGTGAGCATTTTGCCCTCGTTCGAGCTGTAGCCGATCCAGGTTGAAACGCCGGCGGGCTTGCTCCCCGAGAGCACGAGATCGAACGGGTGCATGGAATACACCGCTGAGGGGAACTCGAGGAATTTCCCGCGCACCTGACGATTGAAGATCGACCCGAAGACGCGCGTCACGTCATCGTTGTTGAGCGCGAGGGTGACCTTCTTTCGATGCTTGCCGTTGGCACGCTTCTCGAGCGCCTCGCGCCCGACGAAGTCGTGGTCGAACTTCACGAAGCCGCCGTAGCCGATGTCCCATGGCGTGAAGTAGTAGTCCTCGATGTTCTTCGAGACGAAGCTGCCGCCGAGCGATGCGGCCGCCTCGTAGCTCTTTGTCGTGAGCCACTGGCGATACGGCTTCATCCTCTCGCCCGAGTACACCGCGGGCAGAGGCGATGGGATCCAGCCGGACTCGAGCGCATTGCTCGAATAGGCGCGCCCACCGACGAGGCGCAGACCGAACTCCTCGCCGGCGCGCACGAGCGCCTCGTGAACCGCCCCGTAATCCTCCCAGGGTCCGAAGACTTCGTAGCCAGGCTGGCCGGCCATGCCGTGGCGGAACGCCTTGACGGTTTTGCCGGCGATCTTCACGTCCGCCATGTGGAAGAACTTGAGCTCCGGGGCCACCTTGCCGAGCGCCTTGTCCATGAGCTTCATCGCGTTCGGGCCCTGGAGCTGAAAGCGGTAGACCTTGCGTCGGCCGTCGCTCCTCAGCGCCCAGCGCTGGTCGAGCTCGACTTTCACGTCGTAGTCGCCCGTTGCAGCGTGGAACTGCACCCACTCGAGCGCGGGTGCGCGCCCGACGAGATTGAACTTCCCCGGCTCGAGATAGAAGAGGATCACATCGCCGATGATGTAGCCGTCGTGGCTCACGGGAGCGAATTGCTTGGCGCGGTTCGGCTCGAAGTTTTTGAAAGAATTGAATGCGAGATGCGAGAGCATCTTGAGCGCGTCCGGTCCTTCCACGGCGAGATCGGCCATGTGATAGGACTGGTTGAAGAGGACGCAAGTCTTCTGCCACGCCCGCTGCTCGTCGCGCCAGTTGGTGTACTCCGGCTGCACGCCCGGATAGACGTTGGGCCCAGTCTGGGAATTGCGCAGCAACTCGACGGGGCTCGGCGCGGCTTGCAACAAGTCTTCGAGGCTCTGGGTACTCATTCGGCTCTCCGCTGTCTGAAATGGATGTCCTGATTGAAATGGGTCTCGGCCGCCGCAACGGGGAGGTTCGCCACGTTGAGGCTTTCCTTCACCACGCCGGCGTGCTCACGCATGAGCGCCTCGGCCCGTCCGCTCTGCCCGCGCTCGAGCGCGTCGACGATGCCGTGATGCTGCCGGTGTGCGTAGCGAAGCATGTCGTACATGTCCTCGAGCCGCGCGCGATCGAAGGCGAGCGCCTGGGGACCCGCGAAGGGGATCCGCCCGATGCGCTCGAGCGACTCGGCGAGGATCGCGCTGCCCGACTCCGCGACGATGAGCGCGTGAAAGCGTGCGTTCATCTCGGCGTAGGCCCCCTCGTCGCTTTCCTCCAGGCGGCGCTTCTGGAAGATCGCATCGCCGTCCTCGAGGCACCCGCGCAGCTCGCGCACGAGCGTCTTCGAGGCGCCGCGCTCGGCGATGCGTCGGGCAGCGAGCCCCTCGAGCACCGCGCGCACGTCGATGGCATCGTCGATGTCGGCGCCGGTGAAGCTGCGCACGACGAAGCCGCGCGTCTCGTGCACGGCAAGCAGACCCTCCTGGGCAAGCAGGGGCAGGGCCTGGCGGACCGGTGTGCGCGACATGCCGAGCGAGCTCGCGAGCGGCGCCTCAGCCACGCGCTGTCCCGGCGCGAGGCGTCCGCGCAGGATCATCTCGCGGATGCCGACCACGGCTCGCGCGAGCTGCGCGCTCATCGGCGGGCCGCGGGGAAAGTCATGATCCGCCCAGAATGGCAGATGGGATCCCAAGAAGTCAAGATTGGATCCTGATCGTCCCCGGCGCCGGCGCGGCATTTCGTCATGCGAAAATGTTCGCGGAGGCGCAAATGCGCGACGACGATGCCGGCGATACGGGAGATTTCATCGCTTCGCTCGCGCGGGGCCTTGCGGTGTTGCGCGCGTTCACCAAGGAGCGTCCCGAGCTCACGTTGAGCCAGGTCGCGGCCGTCACCTCTCTGAGCCCGGCGACGGCGCGGCGCTGCCTCCACACCCTCGTCAAACTCGGCTATGCGACTCAACGTAACCGGCTCTTTCTGTTGCGGCCGACGGTCGTCGCCTTTGCTTCGGCGTACCTGGAATCGGCGAATCTCGAGCGCG
>DASXNC010000222.1:0-2393 GCA_036495325.1 Steroidobacteraceae bacterium | reverse complement strand
CGAAGGGATTCCGCGAGCGCCCGCAGCGGGCCGCCGGCCCCCCCGATGAGGAGCGCAGGCGCGCCGAAGGCGAGTGCGACGGCCAGATACAGGCCGGGTGCGACGAGTATGAACAGGCCGAGCGTGATGCCAGCCCAGGAGATGAGCGTGAGCGCCAGAAGCTGCGGAAATCGCCGCAGCGAAGCTCCGAGCTCGGCACTCATCGAGCTCGGCCGGCGCCTTGCGAGCGCGTCCTGTCTCAGCAGGAGCGCCCCCCACAGCAGGAGAGTGATCGCGATGCCGATCCCGTAGCACGTCCACCACGTACGGTCGTGCTGTAGCGCCTGTTCGAATGTCGCGGGCGGAAGCTGCCCCGAGAAAAGCTCGTAGAGATTGCCGAGCTCACCCGCGATGACGAGCAGCGCACCGTAGGGCAGGCAATGGCCGACCGTCGCGCGAAAGAGTCGGAAGCCCGCCTCGAGCACTTCACCGGTCGACTGCGGACGGGTCGGGGGATATAACGAGAGCCGCACCATTGTCTTCATTCTACGGTCAATCCGCGAGCATGGCATCGAGCCTCAGTTCCGGGCCCTCGACGACGGGCGCACTGCTCGATGAAGGCGCCGCGCGCCTCGCCGACTCGGGCGGACATCCGAGGCCCGAGCACCATCGGCTCGATGCCGAACTGCTGCTCGCCCACCTCCTCGGTACCTCCCGAACGCGCCTCAAGTCCCATCCCGAGGAGGCTCGCACGGCGAGCGATCAGCAGGCGTATTTCGCGCTCATCGCGCGCCGGGCCGCCGGGGAACCGGCCGCCCACCTGACCGGTACGAAGGAATTCTGGTCGCTGCGCCTTGCCGTGGGCCCCACGGTGCTCGTCCCGCGCCCGGAGACGGAGCTGCTGGTCGAACGCGCACTCGCTCTGCGCCACGAGGCCGATGGGCAGGTCGCGGACCTCGGCACGGGCTCGGGCGCGATCGCGCTTGCCCTCGCGAGCGAGCGACCCGCCTGGCACATCGTCGCGACCGATATCTCCGCCGCTGCGCTCGGGATCGCCCGGCGCAATGCCGCCGGTGTCGGCGTGGCGAACGTCGAGTTCCTCGAAGGCAGCTGGTTCGCACCACTTGCGGGGCACCGTTTCCATTTGATTGCCAGCAATCCTCCGTACATCGCCGCGGACGATCCGGTGCTCGCCTCTCCGCCGCTCACGTTCGAGCCGCGCGGTGCACTCACGAGCGGGGCCGATGGACTCGCCGCCCTGCGTGAGATCATCCGCGCCGCACCGACGCATCTCGAGCGCGGCGGCTGGCTGTTACTCGAGCACGGTGCAACGCAGGCTGCCCAAGTCGCGCGCGAGCTTGTGGTGCGCGGGTTCACTCACGTACGCTCGCATCGCGATCTCGCCGGTCACGAGCGCGCGACGGAAGCCCGCTTCTGACGGACTGCCTGCGAGGCGAATTTGCGAGGGCATCACGTGAAAGTACGATTTCAGACGTCCAAAGGTGATTTCACGATCGAGCTCGACGAGGCCGCCGCGCCTATCACCGTCGAGAATTTTCTGCGCTACGTGGATGAAGGATTCTTCGACGGGACGGTGTTTCACCGCGTGATACCCGGGTTCATGATCCAGGGTGGCGGCCTCACGGCCGATCTCGCGCAGAAGCGCACGCATCCGCCGATCGAGAACGAGGCGGCGAACGGCCTCAAGAACAAGCGCGGCACGCTCTCCATGGCGCGGACGAACGACATCAACAGCGCCACCGCGCAATTTTTCGTGAATCTCGTCGACAACGATTCTCTGGATCACAAGCCGGGGAGCTTCGGCTACGCCGTCTTCGGCCGCGTGACCGACGGCATGGATGTGATCGACCAGATTGCGGAGGTCCGCACGGGCCGGCGCAAGGGCCACGATGACGTCCCGGTCGAGGACATCTCGGTGGTCTCCGCGCGCCGGGTCGAGGCGGCGTGAGTTAGTCGGGCCGAAGCCGCCTGAACCGCCTTCTCCGCCGGCTCGTCCTCACCGTTCTCGCGCTCGCGCTTGCGAGCGCCCTGCCCGTGGTGCTGCTCAGATGGTGGCATCCGCCGACGAGTGCCGTCATGCTCGGCGCCAGACTCGATGCGGCGCTCGCCCACGACCGCGGCTTCCGAATGCGCTACGAGTGGGTCGATCTCGAGCACATCTCTCCGAACGCTGCGCTCGCCGTGATCGCCTCGGAGGATCAGCAGTTCCCCTTCCACGCCGGCTTCGACTTCCGCTCCATTCGCGAGGCGGTGCGCGCAAGCGAGCGGGGTAAGCGGCTGCGCGGCGCAAGCACGCTCACGCAGCAGGTCGCAAAGAATCTCTTTCTGTGGTCCGGCCGCAGCTTCGTTCGCAAGGGACTCGAGGCCTGGTTCACGGTTCTGATCGAGACGCT
>DASXNC010000221.1:0-8315 GCA_036495325.1 Steroidobacteraceae bacterium | reverse complement strand
GGCGTAGGAGCCTCGCGGGGCTTCACGGGGGGGCGCCATGAATCTCAAGTCGGAGATCGAATACTTCAGCGAGCTCAGGCTCATCGACAAGGCCCGGCTTCTGAATCTCTTCCTGCACGAGCTCGCCGAGGAGGCTCGCGGCACTTATGGGCCGGGCACCGACCAGGTGCATGACACCGCGCACCTGCGTTTCGTGAACGAGCTCGTGCATCGGCTGACGCGCGTCATCGAGCAGCTGATGGCCGAAGACGCCGCCAGGCCCGCGGACGACGTTCTGCTGCGCATGCTCCTCTCGCCGCGAGCCGATAAGATCGCCGAGAGACTCGTCTTCAATGCCTACCGCCGCGCGATTCAGGGTTTCGAGAGCTTCGATACGACGGTACTGATGGGCTCGTAGGCCGAGCGGGAGTCGAGGAGCGGGGGGCGTTGCGCCGGCTACGACCCCATCAGTAGAGTTGGGCGGGTCCAACCCCCGAAGCCCGCCCCGATGATCGAGCAGCCGCTCACCCAAGTCCTCATCCTGCTCGCGGCAGCCGTGTTCGTCGTGGCGCTCGCCCGGCGCCTCGGGTGGCCCCCGATCCTCGGATATCTCGTGGTCGGCCTGGCGCTCGGACCCCATGCCCTCGCGGTCATCCCGGCGAGCCAGCTGATGAGTGTCGTGCCGGAGCTCGGGGTCGTCTTCCTCGTCTTCACGCTCGGCCTCGAATTCTCGCTTCCACGCATGATCGCGATGCGGCGCGAGGTCTTCGGCCTCGGGGCGCTGCAGGTCGCCGCGACGGTCGGCGTGTGTGCATTGCTCGCGCATCTTGCCGGGGCGCCCTGGCTGATCGCCGCGCTCATCGGCGGCGCCGTCGCGATGAGCTCCACGGCAATCCTCCTGCACCAGCTGAGCGATCGCGGCGAGCTCAATCGGACCCACGGACGGCTCGCCTTCGCCATGCTGCTGTTCCAGGACCTTGCGTTCGTGCCGCTGCTTGCGCTGGCGACCGGCCTCGATCACGGGCATCACGGCATCTCGCTCCGGTCCGCCCTGCTCACGGCGGCAGCAGGCGTGCTCGCAGTGATCGTCGTGCTCGCGGCCGGCCGCTGGCTTCTCAGACCGCTGTTCCACGAGATCGCCCACAGCCGCCTGCGGGAGCTGTTCACGCTCACGGCGCTCTTCGTCGTGCTCGCCGCGGCGTGGGTGTCGTATGTCGCGGGGTTGTCGCTCGCACTGGGCGCATTCCTCGCTGGGATGATGCTCGGGGAGACCGAGTACCGTTATCAGATCGAGGCGGTCATCCGCCCGTTCCGCGACATCCTGCTCGGCCTGTTCTTCATCTCGGTCGGCATGCTGCTCGACGTGCGAGCGCTCGCAGCCGAGCTAGGCATCGTCTCGGCAATGCTCGCCGGCATGCTGATCGTCAAGACCGTGATTGCCGCGCTCGCGGCACGGGTCTTCGTCAAATCCACATTCAAGGCGCTCCGCACCGCGGTCGTCGTCGCGATCGGCGGAGAGTTCGGCATCGCGCTGCTCACGATTCTCATTGAAAGTGGCGTGAGCTCACCGCTCGTGCAGCCGCTGCTGGTCGCCGTGGTGCTCTCGATGGTCCTTTCCCCCTTGATCGTCAATCAGAATCGCGCCATTGCGCGTGCCGTGCTCCGCCAGCGGGGACCCCCGGGGACGCCACTCGAGCCGGAGAACGCCGCGACGGGCTTCATCGCGCAGCGTGAGCATGTCATTCTCTGCGGCTACGGACGCGTCGGACAGAACGTGGCCCGCGTCCTCGAGTCCCAGGGCTTCGAGTACATCGCGCTCGACCTCGATCCGGCCCGCATCCGGGCCGCGCGGCAGGCCGGCGAGCCGGTCCTCTTCGGCGACTCCGCCGACGAGGAGATGCTCGTCAAGGCCGGCATCGATCGCGCGAGCGCGGTGGTGGTCAGCTTCTCCAATCCCGCCGTCGCGCTCGGCATCGTGCGCAGCGTGCGCCGAATGCGCTCCGAGGTGCCGCTGCTCGTGCGCACCGCCGATGACGCACGTTTGAAGGAGCTGAAGGACGCCGGCGCGACGGAAGTGGTGCCGGAGACCTTCGAGGCGAGCCTGATGCTCGTCTCCCAGGTGCTCATGTTGCTTCAGGTGCCGGTGAGCCGGGTCGTGCACACCATCGGCACTGTGCGCGCAAGCCGCTACGAGCTGCTGCGCAGCATTCACCGGCGCGAGGACCCGCGGCCCCCGGCCGACGACTCGCAGCCCTATCGCGAGGAGCTGAAGTCGATCGTCATTCCGCCGGGGGCTTGGGCCGTCGGCCGTACGGTGAGTGATCTCCGAGCACGCGGCGCCGAGGTCGCGATCACCGGCATCCGCCGGCATGGCATCCTCGGGCGCGAGCCGACCGGCGAAACGCGCATTCGAGAGGGTGACATCGTGATCGTCTACGGACTGCCGGAGGCGCTCGAGCATGCCGAGGGCGTGCTCCTCGCGGGGTGAGGCCCGAGCGCGACGCAGGGATAGCGAAGCGATCGGGGCGGGGCCGGCGTACGCTTCATGGACGGCTGCTTGCGACTTGCGCAATGAAACGCACTGAAATCCATTTCCCCCCGAAGCACGAGGCGCTGCGCGAAGACGTGCACGCGCTCGGCGAGTTGCTCGGGCAGATGCTGGCCGAGCAGGGCGGCCCGGGGCTCCTCGCGATCGTCGAGCAGGATCGGGTGCTCGCGATCCGCCGACGCGAGGGCGATCAGTCCGCGGCCGCGGAGCTTGCGGCGCGGGTGCGCGGGCGCCCGCCGGCCGAGGCCCGCGATCTGGTGCGCGCCTTCTCCACATGGTTCAAGGCGGTAAACCTGGCTGAGAAGGCCCATCGCGTGCGCAGGCGCCGCCAGTACTTTCTCGCCGACAGCGCCCGTCCGCAGCCCGGCGGCATCGAGGATGCACTGAAGAGCCTGAAGGCCGAGGGCGTAACGCTCGAGGAGGCGTTGCGCCTCATCGGCAGCCTCGCAATCGAGCCGGTCTTCGCCGCGCACCCTACCGAGTCGATGCGCCGGACGGTGTTGCGCAGTCAGCAGCGAGTCGCTGCGCTGCTGCTCAAGGGGCTAGATCCGACGCTCACGCCCCGCGAGACCCGTGATGTATGGGGCCGCATCCGCGAGGAGCTCACCGCGGACTGGCAAACCGAGGAGCACCCGCGCGAGCGGCTCACGGTCGCAGACGAGCGCGAGCACGTTCTCTACTACCTGAGCGAGGTGCTCTACCACGTCGTGCCCGACTTCTACGAGGAGATCGCCGAGGTGCTCGCGAAGCTGTACGGGGTCGAGGCCGATGCGATCGACCTGCCGCCGCTTCTGAGCTTCGGCACCTGGGTGGGCGGGGATATGGACGGCCACCCGGACGTGCAGGGTAAGACCATCCGCGAGACCCTTGCGCGGCAGCACCAGGTGATCCTCACGACCTATCACGAGGAGTGCCTCGCGCTCGCCCAGTGCCTCTCCCAGAGCGCGAGCCGCGTCGGAGTCTCCTCCGCGCTCGCCAAGCGGATCGACGAGTACGCGATGCTCCTGCCCGGATCGCGCGCGCTCACGCCGACCCGCCACGACCGCATGCCGTACCGCGTGTTCCTCGCGCAAATCGCCATGCGGCTGCGGCACACATTCGAGGGTCGCGCGAGCGGTTACGAGAAGGCCGCGGCGCTCACGGCCGACGTGCGGCTCATCGCCGACAGCCTGCGGGCCAACAAGGGCTGGAACGCGGGGCATCGCTCCGTGCGGCGGCTCCTCAAGCGCATCGAGACTTTCGGGTTCCATCTCGCGACGCTCGATGTGCGGCAAGAGAGCGGGATCCATCATGCGATCCTCGCGCAGGGGCTCGACGATCCCGCCTGGGCCACGCGACCCTCGGCAGAACGCCATCGCCTGCTCGCCGAAGCCATCGAGCGTGACAGGGGGCCGCAAGTGGAGCTCGATCCGCTAGGCAGACGGGCGCGCGGGGTGTTCGAGTCGATCATACAAGCCCGCCACAGGTACGGTCCCGCCGCGGTCGGCCGTTACATCGTGAGCGGCGCCGCAGACACGGATGACGTGATGGCCGTGCTGCTGCTCGCGCGCTGGGCCGAAGCGTGGGACCGGCGAACGGGCGAGGTCGCGCTCGACATCGCACCCATGTTCGATTCCGTCGAGTCGCTCGAGGCGAGCGGCGCGATTCTCGAGCGGCTGCTCGCCGATCCGATCTATCGGCGCCATCTCGAGTCGCGCGGCCGTCGCCAGAGCGTCGTGATCGGCTATGCCGAGGGGAACAAGGAGGCAGGACTGCCCGCCTCGCGCCTCGCGGCACAATCCGCGCAGCGTCAGCTCGCGGGCGCGCTCGCCGCGCTCGGCGAGCGCCATGTCGTGTTCCATGCGCGAGGCGGCAGCGTCGCGCTCGGGGGAGGCCGGATCGACACCATTGTGCGCGCGGCCCCGCGCGAGGCGGTGAACGGGGTACTGCGCCTCACGGAGCAGGGCGAGGGCGTCAATCAGAGCTACGGTCTGCAGCCGATCGCGCTGCGTACCCTCGAGCGCGCCTTCCATGCGCTCGTGCACGGCGTGCGACGCGCGGCGGCCCCCGAGTCCACGGCAGACGCCGAATGCGCGGCGACGCTCGCGCGAGCCGCGCGCGGCGCCTACCGTGGGCTCGTGTACGGGGGTGCGCAATTCTACGAGTACTTCCGCAACGTGACCCCGATCGACGTGATCGAGCGCATGCAGATCGGTTCGCGCTCGGCATACCGCTCGAGCCCGCCGCGGCTCGAGACGCTGCGTCCCGTGCCCTGGGCGTTCGCGTGGACACAGTCGCGGCTGCTCCTGCCCGCTTGGTATGGCGCCGGTACCGGGCTCGCGGAGGCGATCGAGCGGCACGGGCTCGCGAAGGTGCGCGAGGCCTTCGAAGGCGACATCTTCCTCCGTCTTCTCATCGAGGACGTGGAGGCGATGCTCGCACGCGCCGATCTTGAGATTGCGGCCGGTTACGATGAGCTGGCACCCGCGCCGCTCCGTCGATTCTTTTCCGGCATCCGCGCCGAATACGAGCTCGCCTGCGAGCGGCTGCTCGAGGTGAAGCGCGCGCGGCGGCTGCTCGATGCAGACACCACCTTGCAGCGCGCGATCGAGCTGCGCAACCCGTATGTCGACCCGATGAATCTCATGCAGATCGACCTGCTCGCCCGCTGGCGCGCGGGGGGCCGCGAGGACCGGGACCTCTTCGAAGCGCTCCTCGCCAGCGTGAGCGGGATCGCGCAGGGACTGCAAAGCACGGGGTGAGGGTGAGCGCTCCTGCCCGCCCGCGCGTCGCTTCATTGGCTGCTTGGGACGGAGCTTATCGATGATCTCTATCAGCCCGGCCGCGCCCGAGGATGCCGCGCTCCTTCTCGGCTTCATTCGCGAGCTCGCCGAGTACGAACGCCTCGCGTATGCGGTATCGGCGACGGAGGAGGACCTGCGCCGGACGCTTTTCGGCCGGGACGCATACGCGCATGCCCTCATCGCACGCCTGGACGGACAGCCGGCGGGCTTCGCCGTCTATTTCTTCAACTACTCCACGTTCCTCGGCAGACCGGGACTGTACCTCGAGGATCTTTATGTGCGTCCCGCGGCGCGGCGGCGCGGAGTTGCGCGCAGACTCCTCGCGCATCTCGCCGGCATCGCGCTCGAGCGTGGCTGCGGACGGATGGAGTGGGCGGTACTCGATTGGAACGAGCGCGCGATCGGTTTCTACGTGAGTCTCGGCGCCTCGCCGAACGAGGAGTGGACCACATATCGCCTCTCGAGCGATGCGCTCCGGAGGCTGGCGGCTGCTCCCGATCGGGACGGTCGTTCCGGCGGCTGATCGAGCGCTGGCGTCCCCCCGAGCCTGTCTTGCGGGCCGTCCGCGGGCTCGTCCTCGCTTTTCCCGACGGGAACGCGCCCGTCGAGCATCGCGAGCAGGCTGCTGCGCGCGCGCGCAACGCGGCTCTTGATCGTACCGACCGCGCACCCGCAGATCGAGGCGGCCTCGTCGTACGAGAAGCCGCTCGCGCTCACCAGAATGAGTGCGGCGCGCTGGCCGGGCGAGAGGCAGGCCAGCGCGCGATTGAGGTCGCGCAGCTCGAGCTCGCCGTCGTGATCAGGCGGCACGCTCGGCTCGGGCAGAGCATCCCCGGAGATATCGTGCGCCTCGAACTTGCGGCGACGGAGCTGCGAGTAGTGCTCGTTGCGGACGATTGTAAAGAGCCACGCCTTCAGATTCGTACCGGGTTTGAACCGCTGGATATTGTTGAAGGCGCGAAGCAGCGCCTCCTGCACGAGATCGTCCGCGCGGACGCCGTCGCGGCAAAGAGAGCGCGCGAAGGTGTGCAGCTGCGGCACCAGCGACACCATCTCGTCGGTCACGTTGTGGTCGCTTTCGACTGAATCCATATACATTGAATCCATATCCATGTAGCCCTCGCAGGGGCAGGTCTCTATATCCTGCTATATGACAGTCAAGCTACACGTGGTCGCGTTTCGATAGAGTCGGCCGCCGGGACTCGCGCCGCGGCGGCTGCGCCGATCCTAGCGTCGGACGCCTCCTACCCTCCTGCCAAGCAGTCCGCGTGCCTGAACCGCAGGCGCGGTTCTTGCTCCGCCGCACGCGCGAGGTACAGCTGGTGAGGACTCGAATGCACAAGGAAGGGAGCGTTTACCGGGTTTCCCCGGGACCGGGGAACACCTGGCGAGTATCGAGCGATGGGGGTAGCGCTATCGCCTCCTTCAACGAGAAGAGCGCAGCAGTCCGCTTCGCGCTTGCCCTGGCGCGCGGTCAGGAAGGCTGGCAGCCGCCCGCGATCGGCGCCTCAGTAGGCTCGGGTCGGCATTCTCCTACGCGATTTGCCTGATAGGCACACGCGAGGAGCGGATTCCCTCCGACGCATCGCCGGCATCGCCGGCCCTGACCTTGCGAACCTCCCGATGCGCAGTGCGCGTTCACGTGCACGATGCGGACGCTGCCAATCGCAAAGGAGGAGCGAATATGAGAGCAAACGGAGTGCTATCGACGGCGATTCTTGCGGCCGGCGCATTGATTGCCGGATGTTCGAGCGGGCCGCCACGGGACACGACAGCCGACCTCACGCGCGCCCAGACACTCGTCTCCGAGGCGCAGTCGAGCGGGGCGCAGCAGTACGCCGCGGCGGATCTGCAATCCGCACGGGACAAGGTGCAGCAGGCCGGTCAGCTCGCCAATCACGACTCGCAGCGCGCCGACCGGCTCGCGAACGAAGCGTCAGTCGATGCGCAGCTCGCGAGCGCGCGGGCGCAAAACGCGAAGGCCCAGCATGCACTCGATGAAATGAATCGGACCCTGGAATCGCTGCGCCAGGAAAGCGAGCGGAACACGAACCGGCCCGGGGCGCCACCCGCAGCCGAGCCCAACACCCCGCCGGAGAGCGCGCCCGCGCCAGAAAGCCCCAAGGATTGACCAAAGAGCCCCAAGGAGTGAGGAGCCGAGCCATGAGATTCCAACGAACGATCGTCTTCGCACCCGCCCTGCTGACGGCGGCGGGCCTGGCCGCGGCCGGCATGTCCGGATGTGCCTCGCGGCCACAGCACAATGATCAGCTCGAGCAAGCGCGCACCAACGTGCGCAGTCTCGAGCAGGACCCCGACGCGCAGTCCGCCGCTCAACAGCAGCTGCGCGATGCGCACGCGGACTTGCAGCGCGCGGACGACGCATTCGACCAGCATCGGTCGAGCGAGGAGGTGACACACCTCGCGTACCTGGCGGATCGGGAGGCGGACACCGGCAAGGCGCTCGCGGAGGAGTATCGCGCGCACCAGCAGCTCGCCAAGGCCAACGAGGAGCGCAGCCGCATCCTGCTGGACGCTCGCACGCAGGAGGCGCAGCGGGCCAACGAGCAGGCACAGAACGCACGTGAGCAGGCGCAGCGTGCGCAGGGCGAGCTGCAGAAAGAGCAGCAGGAGCTTTCCGATCTCAAGACGCGGCAGACGCAGCGCGGGCTCGAGCTCACGCTCGCGAGCGACCTGCTTTTCAATACCGGCTCGGCCGAGCTGAAGCCGGGCGCGACACTGCAGATCAATCGGCTCGCGAACTTCATGCGCAGCAATCCGAGGGCGCGAGTCATCATCGAGGGCTACACGGACACCACGGGCACCGCAGCCCACAACGAGCAGCTCTCGCAGCAGCGCGCGCAGGCGGTAGCGAGCGCGCTCGAGACTCAGGGAGTCACCATGGACCGCGTCCAGACGATCGGCCGTGGTCAGGACTATCCGGTGGCGAGCAATGACTCCTCGGCCGGCCGCCAGCAGAATCGGCGCGTGGACGTCATCCTCTC
>DASXNC010000220.1:0-3822 GCA_036495325.1 Steroidobacteraceae bacterium | reverse complement strand
CGAATTATTTCTTTGTAAACATTCCGCCGAACGACCGGGAGGCCTTCGTGGGTTATCTCACGATGAATGGCGCGAAGCTCTCCCGCGTGCTGCCGATGATTCGTGGGCGCCTTACCGCGGTCGACGGCCATCCCGTCGGCTCGATGCGGTTCCGGCGCGAGTCCGGTGAGGGCTTCGCGGGGCGCGAGCAGAACATCACGTGGGCCGCCGAGCTCGGCCCCGACAACCGCGTGCTGGCCGGACGGTGGTGGGAACCGCAGGATTTCGGCAAGCCGCTCGTCTCGATCGCGACGGAGTTCCAGCAGTCGCTCGGCCTGGGCATCGGTGATCGCCTGACGTTCGAGATTGGCGGGGAGCAATTCACCGCGACGGTGGCGAGCATCAGGGACGTCAAGTGGGACAGCTTCAACCCGAATTTCTTCATCGTGTTCGCTCCCGGCGTTCTCGATGCGGCGGCGGGCACGTACCTCACCAGCGCGTACTTCCATCCGGCATCCGGCAGCGTGCTCGCGCAGCTCGCGCACCGCTTCCCGAGCGTCTCGATCTTCGATGTGGACGATTTGCTCGCTCAGGTGCGCTCGATGGTGGACAAGGCCGTGCTCGCGGTCGAGAGCGTGTTCGCGTTCACGCTCTTCGCGGGGCTCACCGTGCTGCTCGCCGCGGTCCAGGCGAGCCGGGACGAGCGCCGCTTCGAGAGCGCGATGCTGAGAACGCTCGGGGCGAGTAGCCGCACGGTGCTCAAGGGGATCCTGGCCGAGTTCACGGCGCTCGGCGTGCTGGCCGGCCTGCTCGCGTCGGGCGGCGCGTTCTACGCGGGACGCTTCATCGCAACGCGCGTGCTGGAGGTGCCTTACGCGTTCGATCCGCTCGTCTTCCTCGCCGGCATCGGCGGCGGCGCGCTGATCGTTGCGGCGAGTGGGTGGCTCGCGACGCGGACCGTCGCGACCCAGCCGCCCGTCAACACGTTACGTCTCGGCTGAGGCGCGCGCCGTCGCGCCCGGAACGGAGCGACTATAATTCTCGCCATGATCGAACAAACTCGTACTTTCGATTACATCGTGGTGGGCGGCGGTTCGGCCGGCTGCGTACTCGCGAGTCGGCTCTCCGAGGAGAAGGACCGCACCGTGCTGCTGCTCGAGGCCGGCGGCAACGACAGCGACTTCCTGCTGCGTATGCCGCTCGCATTTCTGCGCGCCATGCTGCAGCCGCGATTCTCCTGGGGCTACTTCAGCGAGCCTGAGCCGCAACTTCACGGTCGCCGCGTTCCCTTGCCCCGGGGCCGGGTGCTCGGCGGCTCGGGCTCCATCAACGGCCTGTTCTACATGCGCGGCCACTCGCTCGACTTCGATGGATGGCGCGCGACGGGCTGCGAGGGCTGGGGCTACGCGGATGTGCTGCCGTACTTCAAGCGGATGGAAACGAGCTGGCGCGGCGCGAACGTCTGGCACGGCGACCGCGGCCCGCTGCACGTGTGCGCAATCCAGCCGGTTCGAGCGCTACACGAGCGACTCATGCAGACGGCTCAGGCCGCTGGCTTCGGTACGACCGAGGACCTGCATGGTGAAATCGAGGAGGGCTTCTCCTGCGGCGAGGTGACGATCGATCCGCGCGGACGGCGTGCGAGTACATCGTGGGCCTATCTGCATCCGGTCATGCGTCGCAGTAACCTGCATATCACGCTCAACGCGCTCGCGACCCGCGTGCTCGTCGAGAACGGGCGCGCGGTCGGGGTCGAGTACAGCGAGAACGGCCAGTTGCGCCAGGTTCGCGCGAGCCGCGAAGTGATTCTCGCCGGCGGCACCTACAACTCTCCGCAGCTTCTCATGCTCTCGGGAATCGGTCCCGCAGATGAGCTCCGCAGGCTCGGTATCGCGCCGGTCGCGGACCTGCCGGGCGTCGGCCGCAATCTCTCGGAGCACCCTCACATCCCGGTCGAGTTCGAGACGAGTGCGCCCACTTTCCTCGACCAGCTGCGCTTCGACCGCGCGGCGCGAGCGGTGCTCCGCTGGGCGCTTCTCGGCAGCGGTCCTTTCGCGACGCAGATCAATTGCTGCAACGTCGTGGTGCGCACGCGGCCTGACCTGTCTCAGCCCGACGTGCAGCTCATGTGCAATCCGATCCGGATGGATGCGCGGCTGTGGTTCCCCGTGGTTGCACCGAGACAGGAGCATCGCGTCACGGCCGACGTCGTGGTCCTGCACGAGAGGAGCCGGGGATGGGTCACTCTGCGCTCCCCGAATCCGCTCGATCCGCCGCGCGTTCAGCTGAACCTCTTCTCCGACTCCGCCGATTTCGAGATCGCGCGGCGGGGCATCCGCACGGCTCGCAGGATCTTCGCCACGCGCCCGCAGGCGGACATCATCGCGCGAGAGACGCGGCCGGGACCGGCGGTGCAGAGCGACGCGGAGATCGATGCTTACGTGCGCCAGACGTCGCAGGTCACGCAGCATCCGGTCGGCACGTGCAGCATGGGCGCCGGGGCCGACGCCGTCGTCGATCCACAGCTGCGCGTCCGCGGCATCGAGGCCCTGCGCGTGGTAGACGCGTCAATCATGCCGACCGTGCCCGGGGCGAACACGAACGCCGCTGTCGTCATGATCGCGGAACGGGCTTCTGACCTGATCCGCGGCCGCCCGCCGCTGACGCCCGAGCACGTCCGCGGGACGCGAAGGATCCCCGAAACGGTCGAGGCGTAGCGGCCCATGAGTGCGCACGCAATCGCCGTCTACGGCGCGTCCGGGCATACCGGCAAGTTCGTCCTTCGTGAGCTTGAGCGCCGTGGGTACGCGACGGTGTCAATTGGCCGGAGCCAACCACCGCCATCCACCGATGGGCATCGAGATGCACCAACGGACTGGCGGCGAGCCTCGTGCGATGACCCGGACGCGCTCGATGATGCGCTTCGCGGAACCCGTGCCGTCATCAACTGCGCGGGCCCGTTTCTCGACACCGCGCCGGCCTTGATCGAGGCGGCATTACGAGTCGGTATCCACTACTTTGACGTGGCTGCCGAGCAGCGTTCGGTGCGACAGTCGTTAGCGACGTACGACGAGGAAGCAAGGCAACGCGGAACCGTGGTCCTTCCAGCGATGGCGTTCTATGGTGGTCTCGCTGATCTGCTGGCAGCCGAAGCAACGCGCGGGGCTCGATCCGTCGACCGTATCGAGATTGGCGTCGCGCTCGATTATTGGCACCCGACTGAGGGCACCCGGGAAACGGGGGATCGGAACACGGCGCGTCGCCTTGTGATTGCGGACGGGCGGTTGACACCGGCACCCCGGCCAGCGCCGGTTCGAGACTGGACTTTTCCCGAACCGTTCGGGATGCAGACGGTGGTAGCCGTGCCGTTGTCGGAGATCGTGACGATTCATCGGCATATCGCGGCACGCGATGTCTGCAGCTATATGAACCTGGCGCCACTGCGCGACCTCGAGGATCCCCGGACGCCGCCGCCGACGGCGAGCGATTCTACGGGCCGGTCTTCACAGCGCTTCGTCATGGATGTCCACGCGTCATCGGGCAACCGTCGCACCCGAATCGCCGCCGCTGGACACGACATTTATGCGGTAACCGCGCCCATCGTCGTAGAGGCGTGCGTGCGTGTACTCGCAGATCCCCCTGCGAAGGGCGGCGCCTTTGCAGCCGCGCAACTATTCGACGCCAACGACTTCCTTGCAGCTTTGGCACCGCACCTGGAAGTCATGCGGCCGCTCGATGCAAGAGGTACTTAATGTCGTTCGCTGTCGAGATGCGCCATCTGCTCGGCTGCGTAGCGCGTGCCGGAGACCACCTCGTGCGGAACCGCGGCTTCGATCTCCGCTA
>DASXNC010000219.1:0-5153 GCA_036495325.1 Steroidobacteraceae bacterium | reverse complement strand
GCGCAATCAGCCGCGCGCGCCACGTCCGTGCGCACGAAGGTTGCATCGCTCCCGAAATCGCGTATCTGCTGAGCCGTGTCCTCGCCCGAGGACTGATTCACATCGGCCACGATGAGGCGCGCGCCTTCGGCTGCGAAGGCGAGCGCGGCGGCGCGCCCGATGCCTGATCCTGCCCCCGTCACGATCACGCTCTTGCGCTCGAATCGTCTGCTCATGGCTCTCTCCTGGGCGAGGACTCGCGGGGCGCTGTCCAACGGGTGATATCCAACAGCAGAGCGCCATCGCGGCGCAAGCGCTCTCGCGGACGTTTCGTTCGGCGAGCATGGCGCCTAAGATCGGCGCACGGCGCATCGCGCGAGGAGCACTTCCCATGAGAGTCGGCCTGCAGGTTCCCAATTTCACCTGGGCCGGAGGGCCTAAGCAGATCGCCCCGAAGCTCGCCGAGATCGCCCGCACTGCCGAGCATGCCGGGTTCTACAGCTTGTGGGTGATGGACCATTTCTTCCAGATCCGGGGCGTCGGGCCGCACGAGAACGACATGCTCGAGGGGTATACGACGCTCGGCTACCTCGCGTCGCTCACCGCGCGAATGAAGCTCGGCACCATGGCGACGGGCGTCATCTATCGCTACCCCGGGATCCTGGTGAAGACCGCAACAACGCTCGATGTGCTTTCGGGCGGGCGAACGTATTTCGCGATCGGCGCGGCCTGGAACGAGCAGGAGTCGAAGGGACTCGGAGTGCCGTTCCCGCCCATCGCCGTGCGGTTCGAGCTGCTCGAGGAAGCCCTTCAAATCGCCAAACAGATGTGGTCGGCCGAGAACGGGCCCTATCAGGGCAAGCACAATCATCTCGCCGAGACGCTCAACGTTCCGCAGCCGCTCTCCCGCCCGCACCCACCGGTGCTCGTCGCGGGCGGCGGCGAGAAGAAGACCTTGCGCCTCGTCGCGCGCTACGCCGATGCGTGCAATCTCTTCGGGACGCCGGAAATCGTGCGCTCGAAGCTCGAGATCCTGAGACAGCACTGCCGGGACCTCGGGCGCGACTACGAATCGATCGAGAAGACGACGCTCGGCACGGCCGACCTGCGCCCCGGGAAGATGAGCGCGCAGGACGTGATCGCCCTTTGCAAGGCGCTCGCGGGCGTGGGTGTCGACCACGCGATCTTCAACATTCCGAACGTGGAGGAGATCGCGCCGCTTCAGACCTTCGAGCGCGAGATCATTCCCGCGGTTGCGAGTCTCTGATAGCCGACTGTCGCTGACCGCGGCGAAGACCGCGCGCGAGCTGCTCGAGCCGCTCGTAATGCGAGCCGCGCCAGTAGATGCGGCCGCAGCGTTCGCATTCCATGAAGCGGCGGAATCGCGCGTGCACGCGCGGCGGCACGCGGCCCTCGACCGCCGCGCGCTCGGTGGGCCGCAGCTCGGCGTTGCAGACCATGCAACGCGTGAAGGGCTCGAGATCGCGCTCGACCGAGAACGCACTGACCACCTCCTCGATCTGACGCTGCGGGTCGGTGGCACGAACCCAGTGTCCGCGCGTGACGATGCCGTGCTTAAGAAGACCCACGTCGCGTGTAAGGAGGATCCGGCGCTCGCTCGCGGAAAGCGCAGCCAGCCGCGCGTCATCGCAATGGCGCTCGTAAAGCGTATCGAATCCGAGGAGCCGCAAGCGCCGCGCGAGGGCGCCGAGGTGCACGTCCGCGACGAAGCGCGTGCGGCGGAGCGGTCGCGGCCGCAGTCGGTAGATCGGGCGGACGTCGAATCGCTCGAACATGGGATAGACCGCGACGCGCTCCCCGCCGCGCAGCCGGTGCCAGAAACGCACCGATTCGCCGTCGACCAGGATCAGATCGATCTCGGTATGCGGGACGCCGAGCGACTCGATCACGTCCTTCACGCCCGGGGTGCCGTCGAATGCGTGCGCGAAGGCACGCTTGCGCCTTGCCGCAGGCAGGAAGTCGTTCAGCTCCTCGTAGAAGCGGAATTCCGCCGTGCGGCGGCCCGCGCTCACTTCAGTCCGTAGGAGTCACTTCGTCTTGCTGTAGTCGTACCAGACGGCCTCGATGTTGTGACCGTCGGGATCGTATGCGAAGGCGGCGAAATAGCCGGGCCAGTATTCCCGGTACCCGGGCTTGCCGTTGTCCTTTGCGCCGGCGGCGAGGGCGGCGCGGTGAAACGCCTCGACTTCGGCGCTCGATTTCGCTTCGAAGGCAATGTGCATCGGTACGATGCTGCGCTCGTGGCTGATCCAGAAGTCGGTGTTCTTGCCGTCGTTGAATCCGGCGGCCTCGCCGAATTCCATGTTGTTGCTGTAGCCGAGCGGTTCCAGGACTTTGGTATAAAAGGTCTTGGAGCGTCCGTAGTCGCTCACCGGGAGACTCGTATGCGCAATCATGCTTGGCTCTCCGCAGCTCGGTGGATGGCGCGGCGCACGTGGTTGTACGTGCCGCAGCGGCACACATTGGTGATGGCCATGTCGATATCCGCATCGCTCGGGCGAGGATTGGTCGCGAGCAGCGCCGCCGCCGCGAGAATCATTCCCGACTGGCAGTAGCCGCACTGCGGTACGCTCTCCGCGATCCACGCCCGCTGCACCGGGTGACTCTTGTCCTTCGAGAGGCCCTCGATCGTCGTGATCGACTTGCCGTCGACGGCGCTCGCGGGCATCAGGCAGCTGCGCACCGGCTTGCCCTCGAGGAGCACCGTGCACGCCCCGCAAAGACCCGCGCCGCAGCCGAACTTCGTACCCGTGAGCTGAAGCTCATCGCGCAGCACCCAGAGGAGCGGGGTATCCGCTTCCACATCGATCGAGTGTTGCGTGCCGTTGACGGTGAGCGTGAGCATTTTGAGGTCCGCCTTCAGGTCCGCACCGCTCGGAACCCGAGCTGATGGCGGATCATGGGGAGGGAGCGCAGCCGCAAGTCGGAGGCGGCGTAGATCGCATTTGCCAAGGCCGGAGCGATGGTCGCGGTCGAGGGCTCGCCGACACCACCCGGCGGCGCGGCGCTTGGGACGATGTGGCAGTCGACCCGGGGCATCTCCACGAGCTGCAGCATCGGATAGTCGTGGAAATTGCTCTGCGTGACGGCGCCATTCTCCAACGTGATCTCACCGCGGAGCGCGGCCGTGAGGCCGAACACCATTCCGCCCTCGCACTGCGCCGCGATGTTGTCGGGATCGACGGCGACCCCGCAGTCGATTCCCAAGATCACGCGGTGCAGGTTGACGATCTGATCCTGCATGGAGACTTCCGCGACCGCGCCCACGAAGCTGCCGAAGGCGGTGAACGCGGTGATGCCGAATGCATGCCCGGCAGGCGGATGCTGCCAGCCCGCCTTCGCGGCGAGCAGATCGAGGAGCGCGAGCTGCCGGCGTGCGTCCGGTCGCTCATCCTGCAGCATGGCCCGGCGGAACAGATACGGGTCCTGCTTCGCCGCGCGGGCGAGCTCATCAATGAAGCCCTCGAGCATGAAGGGGTTGTGAGAGTCGTTGACCGATCGCCAGAACCCGAAGCGTATGCCGAGATTTTGATCGACACCGGTCACGCGGAAGTTCGGGATTCGATAGGTCGCGGTTGAGATGCCCTCCGTGTAGAAGGGCGGACCGCCTGGTCGTCCGAAAGCGGGCGCGGAGGCCGTGACGACTTTGCAGTCGAGCGCAACGAGCCGGCCCGCCGCGTCGAGGCCGCCGCGGAAGCGGATTGCGGCAGCGGGACGATACCAGTCGT
This sequence comes from Steroidobacteraceae bacterium, assembly GCA_036495325.1. Taxonomy (GTDB): domain Bacteria; phylum Pseudomonadota; class Gammaproteobacteria; order Steroidobacterales; family Steroidobacteraceae; genus JASHUC01. The sequence continues at coordinate 1,425 of DASXNC010000219.1, read as the reverse complement.
GCTGGATGTCCTCCTCGCGAGTCCAGATGAGCTTGACGGGCCGGCCGCCGGTCGCTTTTGCGGCGGTCACCGCCTGCGTCACGAAGTCGGCCTGGCCGCGCCGTCCAAAGCCGCCGCCGAGATACTGAGTGTTCACCTTCACGCGCGATGTCGGGATTCCGAGCACCTGGGCGGCGCCGGCCTGCGCCGCCTGCGGCGATTGCGTGCCGCACCACACCTCGCAGCCCTCGTCCGTCACCCGTGCCGTGCAGTTCATCGGCTCCATGCAGGCATGGGCGAGATAGGGCACCTCGTAGACCGCCTCGAGCTTCGTTGCTGCGCGGGCGAGCGCCGCCTCGGCATCGCCGTCGTTGCGCGCCAAGGTTCCAGGCTCGTCGAACCCTTGGTGAAGCCGGGCTGAAACCTTCTCGCTCGTAAGGCCCGCGAGCCGGCCGGGATCGAAATCCGTGCGAAGCCGCTCGAGCGCCTTGCGAGCCTGCCAGTAGGAGCGGGCAATCACGATGACGCCGTCGGGAAGCGGCACGGTCTTCTCAAATCCGGCGACGCTCCGGCAGGCGCTGTCGTCAAACGATTTCAAACGGCCGCCGTGCGTCGGACAGGTCCGGACCGCGGCATAGAGCATGTTCGGCAGCACGACATCGATGCCGTAGCGCGCGCTGCCATCGACTTTGTCACGGATGTCCACTCGCGGCGGCGAGTGACCGATGACCCGGAACTCGCCCGTCGGTTTGAGCTCGGGCTGCTGCGGCACGCGCATCTTCGCCGCAAGCCGCGCGACGCTGCCGAACGAGCACCGCCGACCGCTTCGTGCGTGGACGATCTCGCTGTCTGCGACCGTGCACTCGTGCTCCGGCACGTGCCAACGCCGTGCCGCGGCTGCGACGAGCATCATCCGCGCGGCCGCGCCGATCCGGCGCAGCTCGGTGTACCAGCCGCGCACCGAGAAGCTTCCCACGGTCGACTGCTGGCCGAACATCGGGTTGTCGTAGATGCCCGCCGCCGCGGCATCGACCACGTGCAGCCGGTCCCAGCGTCCGCCGAGCTCCTCCATGATGATGATCGACATGGAGGTGTGGCCGCCCTGTCCCATCTCGACCGCAGGCGAGATGATGGTGATGGCATCGTCCTCACTGATCTGCAGGAAGGCGCCGGGATCGCGCGGCGGCCGTGCCACGCCCCGCCACCCGGCGCGCTCCTGCGCCGGTAGCTTGATGCTCAAGGCAAGGCCGCCCAGAGCGCCGGCGGCTACGGCCACGTTGACGAACTTGCGGCGGCTGATGTTTGGAAGCTCGAGGCGTCGTGACTCAGGCATGGCAGCTCCGAGAGCGGCACAGGTGGTTCCGCGCGCCGCGGTGCGGCGCGGGGCTCTCGCGCACGGGCTAGCATAGTATCGGCCCGGAGGGCCGGCAAATGCCCGCACGAGAG
>DASXNC010000218.1:0-2951 GCA_036495325.1 Steroidobacteraceae bacterium | reverse complement strand
GCGCACCGTCGCCTCGAATATGGGCACCGGGCGTCCCGCCCAGGCTCTCGGGGCCAGTACCGCTGCGAAGGCGAGCAGTGCTCCGAGGGCGAGAGACGTTGGACGCCGCGTCGATCGCTGCGCAGGAAATTGCATCGGACGCCGCGCCTCCGACCGGGCGCAGCCGTGCTCGAGCAAACGGGCCAGGTCCACCATCGCGCTATTGTACGGTGCGGACCGGAGCCCCGCTCCGGCGGCAGTTGCTACAATGTCCGGGTGTCGATTTTCAGGGTGAGAAGTGCGGCGCTCGGCATCGGAGTGCTTGCGGCATGCGCCATGCTCCCGGCCTCGGCGGTCGAAGAACCCGATGCCGCCGGGGGCGCCCCTCGGCTCTTCACCGCGGTTTATGCCCTCGAATGGCATGGCCTCACGGCCGGCTACTCGACGCTGTCGCTCACTGAGCCGAGCCCGGGCCAGTACGTCTACAGCTCTGTGAGCCGCGCGCGGGGCGCCGTTCGGTGGTTCTTCCCCGACCCGATCAGCGAGCGCAGCACCTTTCGCATCGAGGACGGGCGCGTCGAGCCGCTCGAGTACCGCGAGGACGACGGACGCTCGCGGCAGAAGGACAATGTCGCGCTGCAGTTTGACTGGACGGCCAAGCAGGTCCACGGCAACGCGGGCGCGAAGAGCGTGACGCAGCCACTCGAGACAGGGACACAGGACCCACTCTCCGTGCAGATCGCGCTCATGCGCGAGCTCGCGGCGGGCAACTCGCCGACGCATTTCCTGCTCTTCGATAAAACCGAGGCGGCGGAGTATCACTACACGCGCGAGGGCAACGTCGCTCTCGACACCCCGCTCGGAAGGCTCGAGACGGTCGTCTACCGCAGCGACCGGCCGGATTCGGATCGCGTGATGCGATTCTGGCTCGCACCGACACTCGGCTACCTGCCCGTGCGCGCCGAGCGTAAGCGCCGCGGCAAAACGGAATTCGAGCTGCGCATTCACGATCTCACGCCGCTCCACCCGAGCTGAGGCCGCATGGCACTCGTCACCCCACTCGACGCTCCGAGCCGATCGCCGGTGTACACCGGCATTCTTCCCAGCCAAAAAATCCGCGAGATGATTGCGGACCGGGAGATTGCCCCGACGGACGGCTTCGCGGACGTTGCGCCGGATCAAATACAGCCTGCCAGCATCGACCTGCGGCTGGGCGAGGTCGCCTATCCGGTCGATGCGAGCTTCTTGCCGGGAAAGGGCAAGAGCGTGCCGGAGCGGATGGCCGAGCTCGATCGCGATTTCCGGAGCTTCGCGATCGATTTGACGACCGGCGCCGTGCTGGAGAAGGGCCGTCTCTACGTGATTCCCCTGCAGGAATCGATCCGTCTGCGAAGCGAAGTCGCCGCGTTTGCGAATCCGAAGAGCTCCACGGGCCGACTGGACATCCTGACCCGCCTCATCGCCGATGGCGCGACTCTGTTCGACCAAGTCGAGGAAGGATACGAGGGCCGGCTCCATCTGGAGGTGGCGCCGCGCAGCTTCAGCGTGGTGGTCAGAACCGGCACGCGCCTCAATCAGCTGCGCTTCCGACGCACGCGGGGCGAGGCGCCGAAGCCGATCACCTCCTCCGACTGGAGGCAGCTGCTCACCGAGGGCCAGATCGCCAATGTAGCCGAGGGCTCCGACCGGACGGGCGTCCTGCCCTTCTCAATCGATCTGACCGGCGCCGGCACGGCGGGGTCCCTGATCGGCTGGCGCGCGAAGAAGCATACCCGGCGGATCGATCTCGACAGACGAGACTACGATCCGCTCGAGTTTTGGGAACCGATCCACTTTCGGCGCGATGCGGCACTCGTGCTCGATCCCGACGAGTTCTACATCCTGACGACGCGCGAGGCGATCGCCGTGCCGCCCGATTTTGCGGCCGAGATGCTGCCGTACGACACGCGCGCGGGAGAGTTCCGAGTGCACTACGCCGGGTTCTTCGATCCGGGTTTCGGCTGGGATCCGACGACGAAGAAGGCCGGAAGCAGCCGCGGCGTGCTGGAGGTCCGATCCCACGAAGTGCCGTTCGTCCTCGAGCACGGGCAGAGGGTCGGATGGCTGCGCTATGAGCGCATGGCGGAGCGTCCCAGCGCTCTTTACGGTCACGAGCTCGCCTCGAACTACCAAGGTCAAAGCTTGAAGCTCGCCAAGCAATTCCGGCTGCTCCGCACCTGACCGCGGCCGCTCTCCGCTCTCAGCTCTCCTCGACCACGATGTTTGGCATGATGCGGCTGCGATCCTTCGCTCGCTTGGCGAGCTCGGCCGCCGTGCGCCGCGCCATCTGAAAGTACGGCTGCGCGCGTGCCTCGTTCGGCGCCGCAACCACGGTCGGGATCCCCCCGTCCGCCTCCTCGCGCACCCGCGCATCGAGCGGCAGCTCCCCGAGAAGCCGCACCCCATACTGTTCCGCCATGCGCGCGCCGCCGCCTGCACCAAAAATGTGCTCCACGTGTCCGCAACGCGAGCACACGTGCACGCTCATGTTCTCGACGATGCCGACGATGGGAACGCCCACCTTCTCGAACATCTTCAGGCCCTTGCGGGCGTCGATCAGCGCGATGTCCTGCGGCGTGGTGACGATGACGGCTCCCGTGACCGGGACCTTCTGCGCCAGCGTGAGCTGGATGTCGCCGGTGCCCGGCGGCATGTCGACGATCAGGTAGTCGAGGTCGCGCCAGTTGGTGTCCCTCAGCAGCTGTTCGAGCGCCTGCGTCACCATCGGCCCGCGCCACACCATGGGCGTGTCGTTGTCGATGAGAAAGCCGATGGACATCGCCTGCAGGCCGTAGCGTTCGAGCGGCTCCAGCGTCTTGCCGTCCTTGGACTCCGGCCGTCCGCCGATGCCAAGCATCATTGGTTGCGACGGCCCGTAGATGTCGGCGTCGAGGAGGCCGACGCTGGCACCCTCCGCAACGAGCGCCAGCGCC
>DASXNC010000217.1:0-5303 GCA_036495325.1 Steroidobacteraceae bacterium | reverse complement strand
AACGCCGAGGGCGAGAAGCAAGCGGCAGAGACCCTGGTCTCCGCCGCGGTGGCGATGTCGCGGGACCCGCGCGCACTGCAGCTGCGGTACCTGCAGACGCTGCTCGATATCGCCAGCGAGAAGAGCACCATCATCGCCTTCCCGCTGCCGCTCGATTTGATAGCTCCGCTCCTTCAGCGCGGAGCGCCCGGCGCTGTGCCGCCGGCGGCGGGTCAGAGCTCGAGTTGATCTCTGGGGCTCGCGACGCGCGCTGGATCCTCGCCGCGGGCGGGCTGCTCGTTGCCGCCGCAACCCTGCTGGGCGCGCTCGGCGCGCATGCGCTGCAGACGCGGGTTGCACCGGAGCGGCTTCAAGTCTACGAGACGGCTGTCCGCTACCACTTCTATCACGCGCTCGGGCTGCTCGCGATCGGCCTCGCCGCGCGCGTCGTCGACTCGGGGCTCATCCGCCCGGCTGCGATTCTCGTGATTGCGGGCATCATCCTCTTCTCCGGAAGCCTTTATGCGCTGACGTTCGGCGCACCGCGACTCCTCGGCGTGGTCACGCCGATCGGGGGTGTGGCGCTCATCCTCGGCTGGATCGTGTTCGCCGTTGCAGTGCTTCGGGGGACGCTCAACGGCGGCTCATGAGCCCTCTGCTCGGCATGAACGACCTCGAAAGGTGGCTGCGCCCGGACACGTTCGTCGGCGCGATAGCGTATCTGGTGCTGTTCTGCCTGCTTGCGGCCGTGCTGTCGCGGGCACTGCGAATCGCTATTGCGACCGCGGTGAGTCATGCGCCCGTCGAGCACGTGGATCGCACGGCGGTGAACTTCCTGCGCCAGCTCGGCGTGCTCATCATCTGGGTGTTCGTGCTCGCGGCGTACGCCCATCTCATCCCGGAGCTGCACTCGCTCGGTACCGCGATGCTCGCCGGCGCCAGCATCGCCTCGATCGTGCTCGGCCTTGCCGCGCAGAGCACGCTCGGCAATCTGGTCGCCGGCATCTCCATTCTCATCTACCGACCGTTCCGACTCGGTGACCTGCTGCAGATCAGCGGTCCGACGGGACCCGAGATCGGCACCGTCGAGGCGCTGTCGCTCGGCTACACCATCCTCGGCACGCAGGACGGCCGTCGCGTGATCGTGCCGAACAGCCTCGCGATCAGCCAGATCGCGATCAACCTCAATGCGTTCGCGCGCGAGGGCATTCCGGCGCTCAGCTTTTGGGTGGCTCGATCAGACCTCGTGCGGGCGCGCACGGCTGCGCTCGATTTCGCCCGGGCGCTCGGCGCTCAAGGTGCGGGCTGCTTCGTCACCAAAACTGAAACGGGCGCAGTGCAGCTGAGTCTCTCCGTTGGAACAGTTCCGGCCGGCACCGAGCGAGTGCAGGCCGCGAATCTGCCGGCGCAGCTGGCCGAAGCACTGAAGCGCGATGGGATCCTCGCGCCTGCCGGGAAGGACGGGCCGACGCTCGCTGCAGGTTGACGGACCGAGGCGCGCATGGAGCCGTCAGCCTTCGCGAACCATTCCGGCCTGCCAATCGATGAGGCCCTGCCCGCTCTGCGCGCAGCGCTCGCTCGCGCGCAGAATGTCGTGTTGCAGGCCCCGCCCGGAGCGGGCAAGAGCACGGTCGTACCGCTCGCTCTGCTCGATGAGCCCTGGGCGCACGGCAAGCGGCTCGTCATTCTCGAGCCGCGACGGCTCGCGGCGCGTGCGGTCGCGCAGCGAATGGCCTCGACGCTCCGTGAACCGGTTGGCCGCACGGTCGGCTGGCGGATGCGCTGCGACACGCGCGTGTCGCGCGACACCCGCATCGAAGTCGTTACCGAAGGCGTGCTCACCCGCATGCTGCAGAGGGACCCGGCGCTCGAGGGCACGGCACTCGTCATCTTCGATGAGTTCCACGAGCGAAGCCTCCAGGCGGACCTCGGACTCGCACTCGCGCTCGACGCTCAGGCGGCGATCGCTCCCGAGCTGAAGCTCCTCGTGATGTCCGCCACGCTCGACGCGGAGGCGATCGCAACCTGGCTCGGCGCCTCCGCGCCGGTCACGGCGACCGGGCGAAGCTTTCCCGTCGAGACGCGGTTCATCGGACGCGGCGCCCCGCGGCTTCCGCCGATCGGGGCCGAGCGCGGGGAGCCGCCGGAGCGGCTGACCGCGCAGGCCGTTGCGCGCGCGCTGCGCGAGGCGGAGGGCGACATGCTCGTGTTCCTGCCGGGCGCCCCCGAGATCCGACGCGTCGAGGCGCTGCTGACCGCTTCGTTAGCAGGCGATCCACATGTGCAAGTGCTGCCCCTCTACGGAGATCTGACCTCTGCGGATCAGGATGCGGCGCTCGCGCCGGCTCGGCGCGGCGAGCGCAAGGTGATCCTCTCCACGAACATCGCCGAGACCAGTCTCACCGTCGAGGGCATCCGGATCGTCGTCGACTCGGGGCTCGTGCGACGCGCCGTGTTTGATCCAGCGACCGGCATGAGCCGGCTCGAGACGCGGCGCGTCTCGCGCGCTTCCGCGGACCAGCGTCGCGGCCGGGCCGGACGGCTCGATGCGGGCGTTTGCTACCGGTTGTGGAGCGAGGAGGCGCACCGCTCACTGGCGCCCTATTCCCTACCGGAGATCGCCGAGGCAGACCTCGCGCCACTCGTGCTCGAGCTCGCGGCATGGGGCGTACTCGCGGCCGAGATGAACGGCACCAAAGCTGACCCGGCGGCGGAGCCGCGCGGCGCGCCGTCGCCCCGAGCGCGCGCGACGGGCGGGCTGCGCTGGCTCGATCCGCCGCCGCCGGCGATGCTCGCGAGCGCCCGTGATCTACTCTCGCGGCTCGGCGCGCTCGATCGCTCCGACCGCATCACGTCCCATGGCCGGGAGATGGCCTCGCTCGCCGTGCATCCGCGCCTTGCACACATGCTCCTCGAGTCGCGTCGGCTCGGGCTGGCCAGCCACGCCGCGGGGCTCGCGGCGCTGCTCTCCGAGCGCGACATTCTGCGGGAAGCTCCCGACGCGGATATCCGTTCGCGCGTGGCGCAGCTCAGAGAAGCTCGCGGCGCGGGGCGAGCGGGCTACGCCGCGCACCGCGTCGAGCGGCTCGCGCGCGCCCTGACCGGGCAGCTCGCGAGCATCGCCAGACCGGCGAGCGGCGCCGCCTCGATTGAGGGCGCCGCCTCGATCGAATCGGAGGCGGCGCAAGCCGGCCTGCTGCTCGCGCTCGCCTACCCCGACCGTATTGGTCAGCGCCGCGGCACGGAGGGCCGTTACAGGCTCGCGAACGGCCGCGGTGCCGCATTCGCCGGCGCGCAGAGTCTCGCCCGTCAGGAATTCATCGTTGCCGTCGAGCTCGACGACCGGGAGCGCGACGCGCGTATTCGCCTCGCCGCACCCATCACGCGCGCGGAGATCGAGACCTGCTTCGCCGATCGGCTCGAGACGACGCAATCGATCGGATGGAGCGAACGGGAGCAGGCCGTCGTCGCGCGGCGGACGACGAGGCTCGAGGCGATCGTGCTGGAGGAGAAGCCGTTGCACGAGATCCCGCCCGATGCCGCTCGCGCGGCAATGCTCGAGGGCGTGCGCAGGATGGGCCTCGCGGCGCTTGCTTTCAGCCGCGAGGCGCGCGAGCTGCAGGCGCGGATCGAGCTCGTCCGTGGCCTCGCGCTCGAAGGCGGCCGCGAAAGCTGGCCCGACGTGAGCGAAAGTGCGCTCGAGGCAACACTCGAACACTGGCTCGCGCCGTGGCTCGATGGAATAACCCGTCGCGAGCACCTCTCGCGCATCAGCCTCGTCGAGGCACTTCTCGCGTTGCTGACGTGGGAGCAGCGCCGGCAGCTCGATGCGCTGGTCCCGACGCACCTCGTCGTGCCAAGCGGTTCGCGCGTTCGCATCGATTACCTCGATGAAAACGCTCCGGTCGTTGCGGTGAGGCTACAGGAGATATTCGGTCTCAGTGAAACGCCGCGCATCGCTTCCGGTCGTGCGGCAATCACGTTCAAGCTGCTATCCCCGGCGCAGAGGCCGGTGCAGATCACGCGTGATCTCGCGAGCTTCTGGCGGAGCGGCTACGCGGAGGTGCGCAGGGACCTTCGCGGCCGCTATCCCAGGCACTACTGGCCGGAGAATCCTCTCGAGGCCGAGCCGACGCGGCGCGTGCGCCCGCGCGCGTAGCGTGCTTGGGCATGCCCCGCGCGCTGGCGCGCGCGAAGGCGAGACGCCACTCGGGCGGCTCGAGGGCCCCCACGATCCGGCTCGGCACGGCAGGCGTGCGAGGGACGGGGCGGATCAAAGCCTCTCCGGACACAGTGCGGGGGCATTGCGCGAGTGGCGGCACATGCGGGGGAGGTTCGCATTTTCTGTGCCGCGCAACGGTGCGAGGTGGCGCGCGACTTGCTTGGCGGGTGACAGCTGCGGGCGGCGTTCGGAGTATCGGATGAACGGCACTATGGATGTCAGTGCGACGGAGAATGGCGCGCAGGAAGTCGAGATCACGTCCAAGCGAATCGAGGAGCTGATTCGTTGGCATGGGACGGACGAGAGCGCGCTGCCGCCGGCGCACACCTTGCAAAATCTATCGCGCGATACCGTCGCGGCGCTGCAGGAGCTAGCGCGAGAGCGCGAGAAGATCGCGCGCCTGCGGGCCGCGATGGCTCGGGCGTTCTGGTCCGCGGACCGTCGCGAGCTGAATGCGATTCTGCTCGAGGCACTCGCGCCGCCGCCCGAGCCGCACGGAGCGGATGCGAGCCTTGAGCCGGAAAGCGTCGAATCGGACGCCTCGGGAGCGAGCTCGGCGCAGCGAGAGCACGATGTCCCGACGCGCCTCGATGCTCAAGTAGGGCGCGGTCTGCACCACGCCGGTGCGTCCCGTCCGCTCAGCTCGCGGGTTTCTTGAGGTCCTCGTCGCGAAGATTGAAGAGGCGCTTCTTATCCTCGTCGGACATGGGCTGGTTGAGGTTCGCGAGGTCCTTACCCACATCCGCACCCCGCTTGACGGCAGGACGGGCGCCGACTGCCTCGAACCAGCGCTTCACGTTGGGAAAGTCGTTCAGGTCCTGGCCCTGCCAGTCGTGTCTCACGACCCACGGCCATGCGGCGATGTCGGCGATCGAATACTCGCCGGCAAGATGCTCGTGCCCGCCGAGCTGATCGTCCATGACCTTGTACAGCCGCGCCACTTCGCTTCGGAAACGGTGCATCGCGTACTCGATCTGCTGCGGGGCGTACCGTAAGAAGTGGTGCGCCTGTCCCGCCATGGGTCCGAGACCGCCGACCTGCCAGTAGACCCACGAGAGCACGCGATACCTCCCGCGAATGTCCCGCGGGAGGAGCTTCCCGG
>DASXNC010000216.1:0-1948 GCA_036495325.1 Steroidobacteraceae bacterium | reverse complement strand
GCCCCAGGGTAGCGGATCAGCCGGGCGACGTATTCGGTCACCAGCTGCTCGGGGCTCACCCGCACGTCCACCGCCACGGCGTTCTCGCCGAACAACGTCTCGCGCTCCGTGTAGGCCGCCGAGCGGACTCGCGCGATCTTCTTCGGTGTACGGTAAAGGGTCCATGCGACCTGGCAGGCCAGCATGTTGACCTCGTCGCTGTTGGTAAGCGCGACCAGGACGTCGGTCCCCGCAATTCCCGCCGCTTCCAGGATTCTCGGATTGGCCGCGTTGCCGTTCACCGTGCGGATATCGAGTCGGTCTTGCAGGTCCCGCAAGATCTCCTCGTTCATGTCGACGACGGTGACGTCGTTCGCCTCTTCCCGGGAGAGGTGATAAGCCGCGGTGCGGCCGACCTGCCCGGCGCCCAAAATGATGATTCTCACAGCACCCTAGTCTAGCAGAGGCGGCCCCGCGGCCCGCGATGAGCGGGTGCCGCCCCGGGCCGGCCGACGGCCCTGCAATCGGCTCAAACTACCTCGAGATTGGCGTAGGAGAGCATCAGCCACTTGGTGCCCTGCCGCTCGAAGTTGACCTGGATGCGGGCCTGCGGCCCGTTGCCCTCGAAATTGAGCACCACCCCGTCGCCGAATTTCGCGTGGCGCACCCGGCTGCCGAGCCGCATCCCCGAGCTCGGCGTCTCCTCGAGGTGGGCGCGCTTGGCGAAGGCCGGACGCGAGATCTTGAGCCGCGGCCGGATCTCATCGACAAGCTCGGGCGGCAGCTCGTGAATGAAGCGCGACGGCTGGCCGTATTGGTCCACGCCGTAGAGCCTGCGCTGCTCGGCATAGGTGATATAGAGCTGCTGCATGGCGCGCGTCGCACCGACGTAGCAGAGCCGCCGCTCCTCCTCGAGCGCCGCAAGATCCGCCGCCGAGCGCTGATGCGGGAACAAGCCATCCTCCATGCCCGCCAAAAAGACCACGGGAAACTCCAGCCCTTTGGCCGAGTGCAGGGTCATCATTTGCACGCAATCGGTATAAGCGTCCGCCTGCCCCTCGCCCGACTCGAGCACCGCATGCGCCAGGAACGACTCGAGCGGCTGCATGTCGGTCTCGCCCTCGGGTGAAAAGCCGCGGGCTGCGCTCACCAGCTCGAGCAGGTTCTCCACGCGGCCCTCGCCGCGCTCGCCCTTCTCCTTTTTGTAGTGCTCGATGAGGCCGCTCGACTGGACTACGTGATCGACCTGCTCGTACAGCTCGAGGCCGCGGATCTCCTCGGCGAGCTTGTCCACGATCAGCATGAATCCCTTGAGCGCAGCGCCGGCGCGCTGCGCGAGGCCTGTCTCGACGGCGTGCGCGGCCGCCATCCAGAGCGAGGTTCCCTGCGCGCGCGCCGTGTCGCGCACCAGCTCGAGCGTCTTTGCGCCGATCCCGCGGGCCGGCAGATTCACCACGCGCTCGAAGGAGGTATCGTCGCCGCGGCTCGCGACCAGGCGCAGGTAGGCGAGCGCATCCTTGATCTCGGCGCGCTCGAAGAATCGCAGGCCGCCGTACACGCGGTAGGGCATCCGCGCGTTCAAGAACGCTTCCTCGAAGACCCGCGACTGCGCGTTGGAGCGGTAGAGTACGGCGACCTCGCTGCGCGCGCCGCCCCGATCCACCCACTCCCGGATGCGATTGACGACGAAGTCTGCCTCGTCGCGCTCGTTGAACGCGGCGTACAGCTTGACGCGCTCGCCGTCCGCTCCGCTGGTCCACAATGTCTTGCCGAGGCGTCCGGCATTGTGCGCGATGAGCGCGTTGGCGGCCTTCAGGATATTTCCCGTGGAACGATAGTTCTGCTCGAGCTTGTAGAGCACCGCGTTGGGAAAATCGCGGCGGAATTGATTCAAGTTTTCGACGCGGGCGCCTCGCCACCGATAAATCGAATTGTGTGTAACAACACCGCCCGCAATGAAGTTATGCGT
>DASXNC010000215.1:0-1702 GCA_036495325.1 Steroidobacteraceae bacterium | reverse complement strand
ACGGTCCGCAAATTCACGAACCTCGTGGCGCTCGCGCTCTCCGCGGTCGCGACGGCGATCGGTCTCCTCTTCCTCGGGGCAATTCTCTGGACGCTGTTCAGGCAGGGGTTCGCAGGCTTCTCCGGGAGTCTCTTCACCCGGATGACGCCGCCTCCGGGCGCGATGGGCGGACTACTCAACGCGATCTACGGCAGCGTGATCATGACGGTGCTCGGCATTGCGATGGGGGCTCCGATCGGCATGCTCGCGGGCACCTACCTCGCCGAGTACGGCCGCAATTCGCGCATCTCGACGGTGGTGAGGTTCATCAACGACGTGCTGCTGAGTGCGCCGTCGATCATCATCGGGCTGTTCGTGTACGAGCTCGTCGTCGTACCGATGGGGCATTTTTCCGCAATATCCGGCGCGATCGCGCTCGCGATCATCGCGATGCCGGTGGTCGTCAGAACGACGGAGGACATGCTGAACCTCGTTCCGCAGGGCATGAAGGACGCTTCTACGGCACTCGGGGCCTACCCCTGGCACACGATCGTGAGCGTCGCCTATCCCGCCGCCCGCAGCGGCATGGTGACGGGGCTGCTCCTTGCTGTCGCCCGCATCAGCGGTGAGAGCGCGCCGCTGCTCTTCACCGCGCTCAACAACCAGTTCTGGAGCACGAACCTCAATGCGCCCATGGCCAATCTGCCGATCGTGATCTTCACGTTCGCGCAGAGCGCATATCCGGACTGGCAGCGGCTCGCCTGGTCGGCGGCGCTGCTCATCACGCTCACGATCCTGATGCTGAGCATCATCGCGCGCGTTCTGGTGGCGAGATTCTCGCCGGCGCGGAGTCGGCGATGACGCCATCCCCGCGAGCGATCCGCGGAGAGACGCGCGAAGCGCGCTCTGGCCCTCGCGCCAGCGGCAGCGGCGAAGCCCGGGGCGAGCCGGGGAGCGTCGCGGCGCGCGCAGGCAACGGCGAGGAGCGGCGAGTAGAGGAGGACGAGGCGAAGATCGAGGTTCGTCATCTCGATTTTTACTACGGCACGTCGCAGGCGCTGAAGGACATCAACCTCAGCCTGCGCGATCGGAGCATCACCGCGTTCATCGGCCCCTCCGGGTGCGGCAAGTCGACCCTGCTCAGGGTGCTCAACCGGATGTACGCGCTCTATCCCGGGCACCGCGCCACGGGCGATGTTCTGCTCGACGGCGAGAACATTCTTGCCCCGTCCTTCGATATCGCGAGCCTGCGCTTCCGCGTCGGAATGGTCTTTCAGAAGCCGACGCCGTTTCCGATGTCCGTGTTCGACAACGTCGCCTTCGGCTTGAGGCTCTCGCAGCGAATCTCGCGGCCCAAGCTCGCAGAGCGCGTCGAATCGGCGCTGCGGGATGCGGCGCTCTGGGAGGAAGTGAAGGACAAGCTCAACCAGGACGGGCGGAGCCTCTCCGGGGGCCAGCAGCAGCGGCTCTGCGTCGCACGGACGATCGCCGTCCAGCCGGAGGTCGTCCTGATGGACGAGCCGACGGCTGCGCTCGACCCCATCTCGACGCTGCGTATCGAGGAGACGATACAGAGCTTGCGCGAGCATTTCTGCATCGCCATCGTGACACATAACCTGCAGCAGGCGGCGCGCGTCTCGACCACGACGGCGTTCATGTACCTCGGCGAGCTCGTCGAGGCCGGGCCGACCGAGCAGATCTTCACGGCGCCGAAGGATCGCAG